>CADBMA010000163.1 GCA_902795665.1 uncultured Rhodospirillales bacterium | reverse complement strand
TGCCGGAGGAGTCAATAATGAATATGGCAACTTCCAAAACGGAAATTCCGGCAATGGCTATAGCTATGGCGCTGGTAATGGTGGCAATTTTGACTATTCTAAAATGCACCGAATTCAAAATACCCAGCAGTTTGATCCCGCTGCAAGCAATTTTGCCAATCAGTATCGTTATGGCTCAGGATTTAGTGGTGACGGAGGCTCAAATATTTCCATAGAGCTGGGTACAGATGCCGATGTTGCTAAATTGGAAGGTTTGTGGGACAAACTTTCTGATAAATATCCTAAAATTTTGAAAAACTATGACCCGTTCTTCTCTGTTGATGCTCCGGCAGATGGGCAAGGTAAAGAGCTGTTCCATCTACGTATTGGACCGGTTAAAACTCTTGATGAAGGCGATAGCGTCTGCAGCAAACTCGGTCGTAACGGTGTCTTTTGTAGTGTAGTAAGGACGCAATGAGTAAAGAAGTTTTAACCCATTCTGAAAATTATATCAAAAAAACCAACCGCATAATTCTTGCGGTTGGTATAACTTCGTTCTTGATTTTTATCATTGGCCTATATTTACTGTTTTCCAGTGATGATCAGATTGAAGAATATTCGGAACCGGTTTTTACTGAAAATGATGATGCTCTAAACGTTATAACCACTACTCCGGAAGACAGCGGAATTGAGTTCAGTGTTGTCAATGACGGAGAGCCTCCGATTACTACAACTCCAAACCCGATATTATTAGGCCAAGTAGTACTTGGTTCCAGCGCCAAAAATGTTTTAACCATAGGAACAAACGGCAAAGGTTCGGTTATGGTTATGTCAGTGCAGTTGGCAGAAACACCGTTTGACGGCTTTGAGTTTAATGACCAGTGTAGCGGCAAAATCCTGCGCGGTAAAGAAACTTGTGATGTCACTATGATGTGGACACCTCTGGTTAATGGTAATGTGCAGAATAATTTTATTGTCGCTTGGCACGAAACAAATGTAGCCCAGAATAGTGCAAAATCTGAAAAAATTCCTGTCTATGGTAATGCGGTTACTAAAGAAGAATGTAACTTCTGTGATAACAACCTTGGTGGAGGGGTGAGCGGATCTCTAAAGGGCGCTAAAAACAGCAGCACAATGTCGCGGGCTGTTATCGGGCCTGAAGGGGAAATTGTGGGCTATGCTGATGAAGATGGATATGTATACGATTCTAGTAACAATGTTGTTGGCAGAGTAAACGATAACGGCTTGGTTGTTGACGGAGAGGGAAACATTATCGGTGTAGCCAACAATCGAAAGTTGGTCTATGATGACAATGGCAACGTGATTGGTTATGTAAATCCTGATGGTTCGGTTGTAGATTTAAATGGTAATGTTATTGGTCGTATGCTACCAGATGGTACGGTTGTTGATAATAATGGTAATGTTATCGGCCATGCGGTTGATATGGGATATGTCTACGATGAGAACGGCAATATAATCGGTCGCGTAATGCCCGACGGTACGGTTATTGATATGGATGGCAAGGTTATTGGCCGTCTCAACGAAAAGGGTGAGGTTATTGATAGTAATGGCAATGTTATAGGTCATGTAACCAAAACCGGACACGTTGCAATTGATGAAAACGGAAACATCATCGGTGTAGTCATGCCCGATGGTTCAGTCGTCGATGCTAACGGAGAAATTGTTGGGCGTGTTGATAAGGACGGCAATGTTATTGCAGATAAAAACATACCTAACCGCGGCATTAGTCGTCGAATGGTTCATAACAAAGATGGCCAGATTATAGGCTACGTTGAAGAAGATGGAAGCGTTAGAGATTTTAACGGTAGCATAATCGGACGTACTCGTCCGGATGGAACAATTATTGACAATAATGGAAATGAACTAAGCTCTGACGGAGCACTGCTGGCCTATAACAATGACGGCAAAGTTATCGGATATATTGACCGTGAGGGCAATGTTATCGGTGAACATGGAAGAAAACTCGGCATTATGGCTGATGACGGAATGCTGATTGATGAAGACGGCAATATAATCGGCCGTGCAGCACCAGACAGCGATGTTAGTGCCCAAATTAGCAGTCTTGCATATGACGCAGAAGGCAACGTCATGGGCTATGTTGACGGTAACAACCATGTCCGCAATTTCAAAGGAGAAATTATCGGGCAGCTTGATGACAATGGTAAAGTTATTGACGAAAACGGCAATACAATCGGAATTGCTCCAGAGCAGCACCTCATCTATAATGAAGATGGTAACGTAATCGGATATGTCGATGAGCAAGGCAATGCCAGAGATTTTAGCGGCAATATCAGCGGCCGCCTTAATGAAAATGGAGAAGTTGTAGGTGCTGATGGGCAAATCTTGGGTAAATTGGGTCCTAAAACAGATGAAAATTTACGTCTGGCCTATGACAATAATGGTAAAGTTATGGGCTATGTGGACGCCAAAGGTAATGTTTTTGGTGATGGCGGGCAAAAAGTCGGCTCGTTGAAAAATAGCGGAGAAATTATAGACGCTTTCGGCAATGTAATTGGTCATGTAGATAGCAGTAAAAACCGCAGATTGGCATATGATAAAGATGGTAATGTTATCGGTTATGTTGATGAGCAAGGTAACGTTGTAGACTTTAATGGTAACGTTATCGGTAAAATGCTTAAAGACGGCACAATCGTTGATGAAAATGGCAATGTAATCGGTCAAGCAGGCCTTATGTCGCGCCAACTGGCTTATGATAAATCCGGAAACGTAATTGGCTATGTTGATGAAAACGGCAACGTAGTCAACTTTGATGGAGATGCTATAGGTAAAATGGTGCCATCTGGCAAAATTGTTGATGCCAGTGGTAATGAGATTGGCGAAGTCGGAGGTTTTGCAAATATTTTGCTGGATAAAAACAGTAAAATTCTTGGCTATGTAGGGCGTGACGGAGAGGTCTTTGATACCGAAGGCAATGTCATCGGCTATGTTGATGAGAAAGGCAACGTTATCAATAATACTCAGACGGTTTTAGGTAAGTTAATTCAAGACCAGATGATACCGGTTACTCCCAAAGGCGAAGTTTTAGGCATAGTTAATAACAACGGAACAATAGAAAACGATTCTCAACAAATAGTAGGGCGCATTCAGTCTAATGGTTTGGTAAAAAATCCTAGCGGCTCAAAAATAATCGCTCGCCTTGTACACGGCGGCTTGGTTGTTGGCCGAGGCTGCAAAAACATCGGTTACCTTGAGAAAGATGGAGTTGTCCGTAAAGGAAATATCGAAACCGGATATACCGTGAACGCTGATGGTGTTATTGTTGATGATAGTGGTCGTTATATAGGTGAAGTTGTTATTCCGGGACCGGTCTTTGATAATACTTGTACCAAAATTGGCGAGGTCGAAAAAGACGGAATTGTCCGCCAAAACGGCAGTTATATCGGATGTGTAAATCCTGATGGAACGGTATTGGATGAAAAAGGAGAGGTTGTTGGCGGAGTAAGCCGCAGCGGTATCGCAGTTTCATACGATGGAAATTTTCTTGGCAAAGTAGTTGAGAATGGTTTGGTGTTCTCGCCGCAAGGACAGGCTGTGGGGTGTGTAGGAACTTATGGAGATGTTTTTGATAAAAAAGGCGCTTATTTAGGTCGCGTTCTAGAAAACACTTACGCCTATGATTTGGAAGGAAATTTCCTGAATATGGTTAACTCTAACGCCCGCGTTCCGATTCGTGGACAATCATCAGGCCGATTGTTTGCTCATAATATAATAGTTGATGAAAATAGCCGTATTATCGGTGTTGCTATGCGTGGCAAAACAACGATTATTGATAGCAAAGGTGCAGTGATAGGACATTTGTTCCCAGACGGCAATGTTTATGATGGTAAAGGTGTTTCAAACGGCAAATTATACGGCGACGGCATGAACTTCTACAACCATATTTTAGGATACCCTGTTCCTACCGGACAAGTTGCTGATTTTGGAGGAAAAATAATCGGAATTGTCGATTATAACGGAGAAGTTGTAAACAGATTTGGTGATAAATTGGGACGCATCGATGCCAAAGGTTATTATTTTGATAAAAGCGGAGTATTAAAAGGTGGTGTAGTAAAACGCGGTCCAGCCATAGGCTACGATGGAGCGTTTTTAGGATATAGCCTTTCTGATGGACGGATAATTGATCTTGAGGGCAAAAATATTGGTCGCAGCACTCCTGATGGTAAAGTTTTGAACAATAAACAGACAATCATTGGCGAGGTTATTCCTGAAGATATAGTTGTTGATGTCTGGGGTAACTATAAGGGGCATATGAACTCACTTGGTGATGTCATTGACTTAAATGGCACAAACATTACCGCCATTTTGCCCGGAGGTTCAACAGATAAAAATCTAAGTCTGCTGAAACGTGGGGCTGTAATTGACTTTGGAGGAAAAGTAATCGGAGCAGTTCTGCCTGATGGCTCAGTTATAGACGTCTTAAATATTAATATCGGACGCGCACTATCTGACGGCAACGTACTGAATAGTTCCGGTCGACTTATCGGTGAAATTGTTGATGGCGACGTAGTTATTAATGCCGAAGATAAGGTTGTCGGATACATTGGTGCAGACGGCACGGTTGTTGACAACAACGGTTCTGATATAGGTCATTGTTTATCCACAGATTTAGCTGTTGATAGCAATGAAGGAATTTTGGGACGTATCTATAAGATAGGCGCCGCAGTGCTCGGCAATACCGGCAAATATATTGGTCGCCTCACAGCCAATGGCTCGGTTGTTGACACAGAAAATAAAACTATTGGCTACCTGAAGAGTAATGGCTCTTTCATTAATCTCGATAAAAGAGTTGCCGGATACGCACTTCAGGAAGTGGCAAAAAATCGGAGGAACTGACATTGAAATTAAAGTTAAATAGCAAAATATTTTCTATTCTTGGCTTTGCCGCGTTAGTTATGTGTTCTGCTGGTGTGCAGGCACAAGAAATTACGGCTATTGACTTTAATGGAGATTTAATTGGTAAAGTCATTCCTGACGGCAAGGTGGTTAGCTTTGAAAATCAGCTTATCGGTAACATTACAGCCGATAGCTTGATTGTTGATTTTGATGGCAAACTCATCGGTGGCGTGGTTCCAAGAGGTGTTGCAATCGGAAACGATAATCGCCTTCTCGGCAAAGTCAATAATGATGGCACAGTTCGCTTATCCACCGGCAAGATTATAGGTAAAGCTCTTCCCAACGGCTTGGTCGTTGATGATAAGTTTGATATCTTGGGCGCCGTGCTTTTTCCTGGGATTATTTATTCTGATGAAGGAGAAACAATCGGTCGTCTGACCGGCGATGGTGTATATGCCAATATGCAGGGACAAACTGTAGGCTTTGTATCTCCTGATGGGTATGCATATCGCCGCGTCGGCAATGACTATATTCTTGAGGGAAGACTAATCTCATCTAAAATGGTTGTTGATTCGGTTGGTCGCTTTATTGGCAGTATTTCCCCCGGCGGAAAGGTCACAGATCTTGATGGCAAACAAATCGGCTTCATTAAGGCCAACGGTTTTGCGTATGATACAGAGAACAAGGTTATCGGTCGCATAGTCAATTCGGGATATGCTTTTGATAATAGCGGCAATTATATTGGTCTGGTCACATTTAACGGCGAAGTTGTTAATAACGAAAAACTGGTTGGATATATGCAAGTTGATGGAAGCATCGCCGACACCGGCGGCAATATCATAGGCTTTGCCGTTGATATTGCAACAACCGCAAACGATACCGCCGGCCGCTATTTGGGACGGATTATGCCTGAAGGAAAAATCGCCAAAGGACGTAATATTATCGGTCAAATCGGACCATGGAATGTCATCTATGATCGTGAGGGTAAACAAATCGGTAAGGCAATTGTTTCCGGTCCGGTATTTGATTATCGCGGCGGTTTGCGCGCTCACGCCTTAAAAAATGGTCAAGTAATTCTCCCCGGAGGCACTCCGTTGGGAACAACACGCGGCGTATTTGCCGTAAACGCATCAGGAAAAGTTGTCGGTGCGGTTTTGCAAAACCAAGTTATTCTTAATGCCAACAACCAGCCGTTGGGAGTTTCTGGTATAAATTCTGTTTTAACCAATGGTGACGATAACCGAATCATTTCTCCTCTGGGATATGTTTACAATTCGGAGGGTGGAATTGATGGGCGAACACTTCCGCTTGGAGAAATTTATACCTTGTCCGGTTCGATGGCGGGCAACATCTCTCCAAACGGCGATATTCTTCGCAATGGCGCGGTTCAGAGTGGCAAACTAACCCAATACGGCTACAATATAGATGAGCGCAATACAATCTTAGGAGGCAATATAAAAGCCTCATACGCTGTTGATATAAAAGGTGAAAGATTGGGCGTTTTAGCCGATGGTAACCAAATTTTAGATAAAAATCTTAAGCAAATCGCTAAGGTTTTGCCTGATGGCAGCGCTGTTTCTTCGTATAATGATCTCAATTCATATATGCCGGTCATTGGTCGCGCCGATAATGCATATCTTGCATTACGTTATGATGGCAAAGTTTTGGGGTATGTGGACGATCAAGGGTTGGTAAAAGATGAAGGCGCTGCAACAATAGGCAAGGTGAATGCGCAAGGAATTGTTTTTGACAATAGCGGCAACAGCATTGGTGAAACAGTTGAGTTTCAGCCGGTTATCAATAACAATTGCGAATTTTTGGGTGTTGTAGTTCCTTCCGGCGAAGTCAAAAATTATCGTGAAGTTACAATAGGTAAAGTTTTGCCAAACCGCCAAGTTGTTTCAGAAAGCGGAAGCGTAATTGGCTTTGCAATAACCGCAGGCAGTGTTACCGACTTTGGCGGAAATTTATTGGGTATGGTTACCTCTAACGGCAAGGTGTTAAATTATGCCGGAGAAAATATTGGTTGCATTAACGGACAATATCGTATCCGCAATCAACAAAACGCCCTGATAGGCCAAATTACTCCGCTTACTCCGGCCATTGATTTTGACGGCAAAATTATCGGACGCAGTACACTAAGTGGCAAAATTGTTAATGATAATAGCAAAGATATAGGCTATGTATTGCCGGACGATAGCATCAATTCATCTTCAGGAGAAGCAATCGGTGCGGTATTCAGATATCGCTATGCGTTTGATAATAACAATAAACTTATTGGAACAACTAACGACAAAGGCGAAGTGTTCAACCCTCAGGGAAACATTATCGGAAAAGTTGATTTTGATGGCAATGTGGTCTCTGATGGAAACAATGTAGGTTATGCACTCTATGATATGTATATGTATGACAATGATAACAAAACGCTTGGCTATATCGCTGCAGACGGCAATGTTATATCATTTACAAATCAAAGACTTGGAAAGATAAATCGCGGTTTTGCGGTTGATAATTCTGGTAAAATGTTTGCCCGCGGCAATCGAGATTTTATGATAAGAAATAAGAATAACGAAGTTCTCGGCGAACTGCTGCTTGATGGCAGAGTTATTGATAACGAAGGGGAGCAAATCGGTTCTTTGGGTGTAGCAGGAGATATTGAGGCCACAGACGGACAGGTTATTGCAACCGCTAAACCTCTCCAATATTACGAGGCCGAAAAGAAGCAACCGGTATATGACGCCAGTGGCAATGTTATCGGCTATGTAGGCTCTGATAATAAAATTGTTGATTCGAAGGGTAACGTTATCGGTCAAATGACTGCAAACGGATCCGCAATCAGTCTTGATGGTACGGTTATTGGTAATACCAAATTGGATTGGTATGAACGTCCGGTGGTTAATGAACCAAAACTTCCCGAAGTTGGAAGTATCAAAGTCACTGAAAAAGACTATAAGCGCTCGGTAAATATCGCCCTAACACCAGACGGTGAATATCTGGGAGATATTTTAGAAGATGGAAGCGTCATTAATAAAGCCGGAAAAGTGTTGGGTAAGTTGCTGCCGGACGGATTGGTTGTTGATGAGCACGGCTCATTAATCGGAATTGAAGAATCTGCCAAAAACAGCGAAAAAGAGGGGATTTTTGTTCCCGCTGGAAACTTTGGAAGCGGTTCCGCATACGGAACAGGAACCGGCCCCAGTAACTTGGGACCGGGCGGAGGATATGGCCCCGGAGAAAGATATGATGTACAGCGCTCTGCTGCTCTTAGTGTTGCCCAAGGGGAGCGTCGCCAAAACATGGAAGTTGGTAAAATTAGCTCCAATTATAGCAAAGAAGATTTTGACGGCAAACAAAAAGATTGGGGCGTCAGAAAGGTTATATCCACTCTGCCGGTTGATATGGATATGATGATATTGGCCGATAAGCCGATACCGGCAGTTATAGCTCGCTCAATTGACACAGAACACGAGGTTCCCGTAACCGCCTTTGTTGAGCGCAATGTTTATGCTGAAGACGGACGCAATATCATAATTCCGGCAGGAAGCCGCCTGATTGGCAGTTGCGGCGGAGGCAGCGGCGGAGAAAATTCTTCAGCTTCGGCGCGTATTGCCATTCAGTGGGACCGCCTGATTATGCCCAATGGCGTAATGTTTGATATTAGTAGCGCCCAAAGTGCTGACGCTCAAGGTCGCGGCGGCGTGTTGGGATATCTTGATCGCCAGCTGATGAAAAAGTATTCTATGCCGTTTGCTACTTCTTTGGCTAATAGCGGATTATCAATTTTGTTTGCTACCGGCGAGAAGTCTAAGACTGATAGCGAAACTTCAAAACAACAGGCTATGAACGATGCGCGAGATAGCTTCTTAACTGACAGCAAACAGATGTTTAACCAAATCTTACAAGACCGTTCCAACATACGTGCCATTACGTTTATTCCGGCCGGAACTCGCATTATTGTCTATCCCAAAGTGGATTTGTGGCTGAGAACGCCGGA
>CADBMA010000162.1 GCA_902795665.1 uncultured Rhodospirillales bacterium | reverse complement strand
TTGCCACCATTACCAGCGCCATAGCTATAGCCATTGCCGGAATTTCCGTTTTGGAAGTTGCCATATTCATTATTGACTCCTCCGGCAATGCCTGCACCATATCCGCCACCCATACCATATTCTGGAACGATAACTTCGCTGCCGCCAATATTGATATCAAATTGTCCTGACGGAGTGTTAGCCGCGCCATTTACCGGTCCGCTATTAAAGTCAGGATATTCTGCGCTTCCGGCTTTGCCCTTGCGATTATTAGGAATTTTAGCGCCGCGATCCCATTCATTGGCAGTAATGTCATCAGCATAATTAACATCTTCTAGCCCCGCATCGTCAGAACGGCGTAGCTTGAGGCAAACAATTCTCTTGCCATTACGCATTACCATATCGCCAACAGCTTCGACAATAATTAAACGATTATTTGGCCCTTTGGTGCGAAATCCGACAGGAACTTCCATTCTCTCAACAATCAAAGTTACTATCGGGCGCTGTGTCATGTTAAGAGATTTTGAACCCAAATCAATATATGTGAATATCTCATCACGCCAAACTCTTTCCGGAGCAATTACAACATCATCCGGATTGGGAATATAAACCTCGATATCAAAACGAAATTTTGTTGGGTCGAGAGGAATGCTCTCTACCCAACTATTTTTTTGATTGCGTTTTGTAAAAGTAGAATCGACTGATTTGCCGCCCGCGCCATAATATTTAGAGGCATTAACATGTCCTCCGACGCCAGTGCCGTTGACGGTTCCAACACTTCCGCCGCCATTTTCTGCGCCAATAACATCAATATCAACTATTGCATTGGTAAGGCGCTCAGTGTTTACACCTTCACTACGAGCATAGAATACATAACGGTTGCCTGAACGACCAAATACAATGATGTTTGTATCCACGCCGACATTAGCTCCCTTGCGCGGATATAATAATAATGTACTTGGACCTGATATCTGTCCGTCAAATGTTGAGTTATCACCGATATAAATATCTTCTATCATTTCCCATTCAGGAAAGTTTATCATTGTAATCATACCTTCGCGAAGGCGCAGCGGCAACACCAAATCCGGCGACCAATAATATTTAGAATATGCAGGCTTGCTTTGCCCTTCGCCAAGATTTTGCAAGGGATCAAGCCATGCTGTTTGCATCATACCGAGAGAATTAAAACCGGCATAACTCATATCCATGGGCTGATATTGCCCTTGTGACTGATCTGCATTTTGATCCATGCTGTTAATTGTTGCCTGAGCCAAGACCATTTTTGCCGATAAAATGCCCAGCAAACTTAACAAACATATTTTCATAGACTTTGATAGCATAGCTTTATCCACCTTATTTAACTTTATTATAGCTCAAAGAATAATTTACGACTGTAAAGCCGACCGGATTCTTCAAACGCTCTTTATGTTTTACACTCTTATAACGATAGGCAACCTTTAGAGATGCCGTCCAATAATTAATTTCCGGAGTGCGCGAATCCGGATACATATCGCGTGTTTCATATTCAACCTGCCAAATTCCTGATCCCAATTCGTTTACTGTCATAATACGCACATCGCGAATCATGCGACGCGTGCGAATCAGTTCCAGAGCTCGATTTGCCGTGTTTTTAACAAAATCATCATAAACTGTTGCCGAAGACATTTCCTGAATAAACCCCCCAGGCATCCAACGCGCCTCAACCTCAGGGATATCACGATTGAATGAGCTTCTCATTAAAACATATTGGCGAACAAAAGACTCCGTAATTGCCTTTTCATCTGTAAGGCTACGGTTTACAGGCTGTATATTATAAACTTGTTCTTCTTTATTTTGGAATGTCAACAAAAATGGTTCAACTCGGTACAGCGGGATAACCTGCACTATTGCCAACAAAAGAACTATATTGCAACAAAAGCTTATAGCCGTAATGATAGCAAAAGCACGAGCAGTCCACAGGTAACGCTTTTCTGCAACATTGGCAACAAATGCATCTTCTGTTTTGGAAGTTGCCTGACCGGTGCGACGCGCCGTACCGGCTAATAATCTTTGATTGGCACGATTGTTTCCTACTGGTGTGGACATTCTGACATCCCTCTAAAAAACTCAGATTGTCTCAATAAACCAGTCTGGCAATGTTTGAGGCAATTCTACCTGCAAACACGCGCATGGAGATAACTTAAGTTCATCTGTCGCTTTGCCGACTTCGACCGGCTCTGGCTCATAATAAGATCCGAATATGCCGCATCCGGCCAATAACACGATCATTAACAGCAGTACTATTTTTCTGGTCATTAAAATTTTCCTTTTTTTAACTATAGCCAGTTTGACTTTAGAACTTTTTTTTGTAAAAGTCTAACATTTTTATACAATTCCCACCAAATTATTGCATAAGCGGTTTTATTGGAA
>CADBMA010000161.1 GCA_902795665.1 uncultured Rhodospirillales bacterium | reverse complement strand
TGGAACGGCTCAAACCTCCGTAACGCTTGGGTTTTAGCCCAAGGTGAAAGCGCCAATATCGACAAACCCGCCGACATCGACGCCAAAATCTGGGGAATCGAAGCCGGATTCGATATTCAAAATGATATTCACAACACATTCGGTGTTTTCGCTTCTTATCGCAACGGTGAATATGACTTGAACGGTAAAGGCAGCAAATATCACTCGACCATCGGCTCAGATATCGAGATTGATAGCTGGCTAGCGGGTTTATATTATCGCTATGACAAGAATATGAACTGGTTATTTGCCACCATCTATGGCGGAATCCAGCAAGCTGATGTCAAAACCGACGACGGTATTGCTAAATTTGACACCGACGGCGTGGAATTCGGTGCCAGCGTTGAAGTTGGGCATACTTTTGTGCTGGCAAACAGCCTGACCTTAGATCCAAGCTTGGGCGTTTATTATACTCAGGTCAATTTTGACGACGCCAACGACAACGTCGGCAAAGAATATAGCTGGAACGACGTCAAACACCTTGAGGCTGAACTTGGTGCGAAACTCACCAAACAGTTTACCGACGCCAATGTTTATGTTAAACCGAGCGTGGTGCAAACCATCACCAAGGGCGATAAGGTGCGAATCACCGGTTTAGGCAAAACTGACACCTACCACGACCAAACTTTAGGACGAATCGAGCTTGGCGGACGCTATGGCTTCACCGACGCGCTCTCTGCCTATGCTTGGACAAATTACACCTTTGGCTCAAGTTATGAGGCGTACGCCCTCGGTGCCGGCCTAAACTATGCTTGGTAGTGGCATAAAAGCGTATAGCTGGCGCCTGATACATAAAATTGAGAATTTTTCTACTCATGTACGCTTTTGTACACTCCGTGAAAAATTCTCAATTTTCTTATCATTCGCACACACTCTCCGCTTTTATGATAAATACATAAGCCGACGTTTGATACACAAAAAAACTCCCCACCATCGGGGAGTTTTTTTGCGTTGCTTTGTGCTTTTTAGCGGCGGCGTTTGCTATTATTCTTTTGGCTTTGCGCCGCACAAAGACCAATCAAAAACGCAACGACATATTTAAATCCACGGACAATCGCCTTTTGTTCACGGACACGTAAAGAACTCCACCAATTAAGGCAGCGGCGCCAAAAACCTTCTTTTTTCTTTTCTGCAATTTTTCCCGAGGTTGTGGTTGCCGGAAGTTTGCCTTTTTCTTCAGGCTGGTTGTCATTAAGCTTTAATGGAGCAATTTTGCAACGATGCGGCGTCAGCATTGCAACAATGCCTTCATCTGGTATATAGGCGCCATGAATTCGTTTAATCTCGCCATTTTGCGGCAAAAATAATGCATCACCGCGCCCCAAAAGCTCTTCTGCCCCCGGAGCGTCTAAAATGGTGCGCGAGTCAAATTGAGAAGCAACCTTATAAGACATACGAGTGGGGAAATTGGCCTTTAAAACACCAGTGACAACATCTACCGACGGGCGCTGAGTGGCCAGCATTAAGTGAATGCCAGCAGCGCGCGCCTTTTGAGCCAAACGCTGAACCGATACCTCAACCGTTTTATCTGCGGCAATTAAATCGGCAAATTCATCAATTACGCAAACAATGTACGGCATGGCGCCACATTTTTCATGATATTCACCAATGTTGCGAACCAGCTCTTTTTCAAAAATTGAATAACGCTGCTCCATTTCATCAACCAAATAAGCCAAAGTTGCCGAAGCTAGTGCATTGTCCGTAACAACCGGTGCAAGCATATAGCGCTGATCATTATATACCGAAAACTCTATGCGCTTGGGATCAATCAGAACAAATTTTACTTCTGTTGGTTTTTTGCGCGCAATTAAAGATAAAATGAACGTGTTTAAACCAACAGATTTGCCTGAACCAGTGGTACCGGCAATCAACAAATGGGGCATTTTTGCCAGATCGGCAAACTGAGGTCGGCCGGCAATATCAACACCAAGGCAAATCGGCAAAGCTCCCTTGGTTGACTGAAAGTCATCACTCTGCACAACCTGAACAAAATCAACCGTGGACATCTTTTCTGCAGCAATTTCAAAACCAAGCTTGGAGGT
>CADBMA010000160.1 GCA_902795665.1 uncultured Rhodospirillales bacterium | reverse complement strand
TACCCGTGATATTCCGAACGTTGGTGAAGAAGCTTTGAAGAACCTTGATGAGGCCGGTATTGTTTATATCGGTGCTGAAGTTAAGGCTGGCGATATTTTGGTCGGTAAAGTTACACCGAAAGGTGAATCTCCAGTAACTCCTGAAGAAAAATTGCTGCGTGCCATCTTTGGTGAAAAAGCAAGCGATGTCCGTGATACATCATTGCGTGTTCAACCGGGTATTGAGGGTATTGTGGTTGACGTTCAAGTCTTTTCACGTCGCGGTGTTGAAAAGGACGAGCGTGCTTTAGCCATTGAACAACAAGAAATTTCACAACTGGCAAAAGACCGTGATGATGAAATTGCGATTATTCGTAAGATTTTTGAAGAACGCTTAAAATCTATGTTAATCGGTCAGACAGTTGTTGATGCACCTAAAGG
This sequence comes from uncultured Rhodospirillales bacterium, assembly GCA_902795665.1. Lineage (GTDB taxonomy): Bacteria > Pseudomonadota > Alphaproteobacteria > RF32 > CAG-239 > JAFUYI01. The sequence goes on along the minus strand of CADBMA010000160.1, from coordinate 2,070 downwards.
CATTGCTAAGAAGACAGTTCTTTCTGAAAATGACTTTGCGGCAATTCCATCTTCACAATGGCGTAAGATTGTTGTTAAAGACGAAGATGTTATGTCAAAAGTTGAAGAATTTATTGCTGCATATGATGTTCGTGTTGAAGGTGTTCAGAAACACTTTGATGACAAGGTTGAAAAAGTACAGCGTGGTGATGACTTGCTTCCGGGTGTGCTGAAAACAGTTAAAGTGTTTATTGCAACCAAGCGTAAAATGCAAACCGGTGATAAAATGGCCGGTCGTCACGGTAACAAAGGTACGGTTTCACGCGTATTGCCATTGCAGGATATGCCTTATATGGAAGACGGTACTCCGGTTGACATTGTGCTCAATCCGCTCGGTGTGCCTTCACGTATGAACGTCGGACAAATTTTGGAAACTCACCTTGGTTGGGCTGCTAAGGAGTTGGGTAAACAACTCGATGAGATGTGTGAGCAGTACAAACGCGGTGAAAAGACAATTGAGGAGCTGAATAACAAGCTGAAAGAAATTTATGGTGAAAAACAGTATAAGAAAGAGATTGCTTCGCTTACTAATGCTGAAAAAGTTGAAATGATTTCACATGTTAAAAACGGTATTCCAATGGCTACTCCGGTATTTGACGGTGCGCACGAAGATGATATTAATCGTATGCTGTCGATGGCCGGACTTCCGACATCAGGACAAATTGATTTGTACGATGGTCGTACCGGTGAAAAATTTGATCGTAAAGTTACAGTTGGTATCATTTATATGATTAAACTGCACCATATTGTCGATGAGAAAATGCACGCACGTTCGGTTGGACCGTACTCTTTGGTTACACAACAACCTTTGGGCGGTAAAGCACAATTCGGTGGTCAACGTTTCGGTGAAATGGAAGTTTGGGCACTGCAAGCTTATGGTGCTGCTTATACTTTGCAAGAAATGCTGACGGTTAAATCTGATGATGTTGCCGGCAGAACAAAAGTTTATGAAGCAATTGTTCGCGGTGAAGAAGGATTTGAGGCCGGCGTTCCGGAATCATTCAATGTTTTGGTGAAAGAAATCAAATCATTGTGCCTGAACGTAGAACTGTTGAACGAAGCCATTTAAGTTGGGAGATAAAAATATGAATGAAATTATGAAGTTTTTCGGCCAACAGCCGGCTAACGGAGATTCTTTTGATGAGATTAAAATCTCAATTGCTTCTCCGGAACAAATTCGTTCGTGGTCATATGGTGAGGTCAAAAAACCTGAAACAATTAACTATCGTACTTTCAAACCTGAAAAAGACGGTTTGTTCTGCGCTCGCATTTTTGGTCCGGTAAAGGATTATGAGTGCTTGTGCGGAAAATATAAGCGCATGAAATATCGTGGTATTGTCTGCGAAAAGTGTGGTGTTGAAGTTACGTTATCAAGTGTTAGACGCGAAAGAATGGGTCACATTGAGTTGGCTGCTCCTGTCGCTCACATTTGGTTTTTGAAGTCTTTGCCGTCTCGCATTTCTATGCTGACTGATATTGGTGTTAAAGCCTTGGAAAGAGTTTTGTACTTTGAGAGCTATATTGTTATTGAGCCGGGTTTGACACCGCTTGGAATGTATGAAATGCTTTCAGAGGAACAATATCAAGAAGCTGTTGATGAGTATGGTGAAGATTCTTTCCGTGCCGGTATTGGTGCTGAAGCTATAAAAGAAATTTTAGCTTCAATCAATTTGGAAGAAGAGCGCAAGTCAATTCGTGCGGAGTTAAAAGAAAATACTTCAGAAGCAAAACGCAAGAAGTTGGTTAAACGTCTGAAGATTATTGAATCTTTCATTGAGTCAAACACCAAACCTGAATGGATGATTTTGGATGTTTTGCCGGTTATTCCGCCAGAGCTGCGTCCGTTGGTTCCATTGGATGGCGGTCGTTTTGCAACATCTGATTTGAACGATTTGTATCGCCGTGTTATCAACCGCAACAATCGTTTGAAGAGATTGTTGGAACTGCATGCTCCGGATATCATTATCCGCAACGAAAAGAGAATGCTGCAAGAATCGGTTGATGCTTTGTTTGATAATGGTCGTCGTTCAC
>CADBMA010000159.1 GCA_902795665.1 uncultured Rhodospirillales bacterium | reverse complement strand
TTTCAGCTGCCAGTAACGGATCTACGTACTCTGTTGGGCCTGTATGACTATTGTAAGCCAGTTTAACCATTTCATCGGCTTTTTTAGGGTCCATTTCTGTCGTGCTGCCAGTGAACCACTTCAATTTTTCTCCTGCAGCCTTTTTAATTTTATCATAAACACTCATCTAAGTTCTCCTCTTATAATAAATATTCTGTATTTTTGTCTATTATCTCAATATTTAAAAGTTTTGTCAATAAAAAAAATGTATTATTGAGAAAAATATTTTGGCTTTATTTTGTTTATGGTCTATAATTAAGCTGTTTTAATAATTTGTCCAGAGAAAAAAATGTCTTTATTGAAATCAATAACCACCTTTGGAGGTTGGACCCTCATCAGCAGAATTACCGGTTTCTGCCGCGATATAATATTGGCAAGATATTTGGGTGCCGGCATGGTTTCAGATGCGTTTTTCGTTTCATTCAAATTGCCCAATTTATTTCGAAGTTTGTTTGCAGAAGGTGCTTTCACCTCAGCCTTTGTGCCGATTTTTTCACAAAAATTGGTAGGAGAAGGCAAAGAGCAAGCCATTAAATTTGCAGCCCGCGCAATTTCTGTTTTGGCTGTCTTTGTCGGTCTTTTTGTTTTGCTCATGGAAGTTATAATGCCTGTGGTTGTGATGTTTTTGGCTCCGGGGTTTGTAAACGATGCCGGAAAAATTGAGTTAGCGGTATTTTTATCACGCATTACTTTTCCGTTTTTGCTTTTGGTGTCGATAGTTTCGTTTCAATCCGGTATTCTCAATTCTTTGGGGAAATTTGCCGCTCCGGCTTCAGCTCCGGTGATTTTGAATCTGACAATGATTGCTTCGGTTTTTGTCTTGATGCCGTTTATTGCCACTCCGGCATATCGCATTGCCATTGCAATTCCAACCGCCGGTGTTTTAGAAATTATTTGGTTGCACTGCTTTTTAAAAAGACAAGATGTATTTATTGTTCCGCAGCGCAATATTGTGGATCTTGCACGGACGGAAGAGATAAAGACTTTATTCAAACGCATTGCTCCAGGGGTTTTTGGAGCCGGTATTTATCAAATTAATATGATGGTTGATACCATTTTGGTGTCTTTAGTCGGAACCGGAGCAATTTCGTGGTTATATTATGCCAATCGCTTGCAACAGTTGCCTCTTGGTGTGGTGGGAGCAGCTATAGGTGTTGCATTGCTGCCGATTTTATCAAAACAGCTTAAGGCCGGTGCCGCTGAAGAGGCAAAACAAACTCAAAATAAGGCTGTAGAATATGGAGCGTTACTTTCTTTTCCGGCCACGGTAGCTCTTATAGTATTGGCCAAACCGATAATAAATTTGTTGTTTCAGCATGGCAAGTTTGGCTCTTTTCAAACTGATATGACTTCACAGGCGGTGGTAGCTTATGCGGTTGGACTGCCATTGTACGTTATGGTCAAGGCCTTAACCCCAAATTTTTTTGCACGCTGCGATACAAAAACCCCTGTCAAATACAGCGCTGTGGTTTTGGTTGCAAATATAGTCTGTTCAGCTATCTTAATGAAACCATTCGGCCATGTTGGAATTGCCTCTGCCACTACCATTGCGGCTTTTGTTTCTTTGTATCAGTATATTCACGGTTTGAAAAAACGCGGATTTTGGGAATTTTCTTCAGAGCTGACTGTCCGCCTGATAAAAATAGGTGCTTGCTCAATATTAATGGGCGGAGTACTGTGGTTTGGAATGCTAAGCATCAATCTTTGGGGCGGAAATTGGTTTGATTTTTCAATAATAATGAAACTGTTGTCTTTATCGTTTATCGGAAGCACGGCAATGCTTGTTTTTCTATTGTCGGTGAAGTGGTGCGGAGTTATTGATATTTTTGCAATAACCATGAATTTTTTGCGGAGAAAAAACTATGCTCAAAAATAAACTAATGTGGATTGCGGGCAAAATTAAAGATAGCTTTGCCATGGTGATAAAAGGTATAAAATATCTATTTAATTCTTGGCCCAAAGCTTTTATCGGAACGCTGTTGCTGTTGGCGTGTTTATATTATCCACTAGGCGGAAAGATGAGTGAAAATATTGATAAAACATCTGATTATGAGTTCTCAAGCCTTGCAGAAACTCAATCTCAGACTGCGGAAGCAATTGCCTATCTTATTGACCGCGAAACCAATCAACATCTTTGGACGGCCAATTTGCCTTTTTTCTTTCCGGCTTATTGTCTTGATAATATGCCTAATTTTCAGACCGGAATGCTCAAAGTTTTATCTTCAATCGTAGGAACTTTTGCTACGCAAATCAACTGCCCGAATGATGAGAAAAAACAAAAACTTTTATCAACTGCATCAAATTTGCTGGCATATCCCCCAAATGTTTGGCTTTTTGATACCGAAAACAAACTTAAAACAGCTCCATCTTCATCAAGCCAATATCGTAAAGCATATAAGAAAATTAAAGATCTGAATAATGCTCTCAAAGATGAAAAATGTTTTTGGGTCAGAGATACTAAAAATTTTGCAGAAATTAATAAAACCATTATTATTGGTTTGAAAAAAACATCAAAATATCTCGAGAACGAAATTCGCGAAGGAAATAACAGCTGGTTTGATACACACGCCGATGATGTTTTTTATTATAACCAAGGACGAATTTATGCTTATATGATTATATTGAAAAAATTAGGACGAGATTATAAGCAGGTTTTGATGTCTGAAGGCATATATCAAGATTGGACAACAGCAATCCGCGCTCTGCAAAATGGGACTGAAATTGCGCCGTATCCGGTATTAAACGGCGACATAAAACATGGAATAAAAGCAAATCATCTCGCTGCTCTTGGATACTATACGCTCAAAGCACAAAGTTTGCTTATGAAAATTGATAGTCATTTATACGAAGGAAATAAAAATGATAATTGAAACACAAATTTCAACAAATGAAAATATTATGCACTTTTATCCCGAGAATGGACTTAATGTCAAAAAAGGCGGGGAGTATAGCGATGCAAAAACATTGCGCAAATCTCCCTTGGCTGAAAAAATATTTGATTTAGGGGAAGTAGAAGCAATTATCATTACTCCGGATTGCATTTCTGTAACCAAAAAATCTTCTACCGACTGGCAATTTTTAAAACCGCAGATACTTGCAGAAATAATGGATTTTCTAGCCTCTGGCGCCCAGATTGCAGTTGAAGATGAATCCCTTGATGAAGAAGAGATTGTACGGCGTGTTAACGCATTGATTGAAGCCAGAATTCGTCCTGCCATTCAAAAAGATGGCGGAAATATTGAACTTCGTAGTTATAAAGATGGAATTGTATATGTTGAAATGCAAGGCAAATGTGTTGGCTGCCCCCACGCACAACAAACCCTTAAAGATGGTGTTGAAAAGTTGCTCAAAACCTATATTCCGGAAATAAAAGCGGTTGAAAAATATGAAGAATAGTTTGGCAAAATTTTGTGCTATATTTTTATGCGGGCTGCTCTGTTTTTCAGCGCCTGCAGCAGCATCGGAGCTGGAAATGGATTTGCAGCCGGACGGACTGTACCTAAACAATACCAATGTTGCAGTCTTGCAAAAAATATTCTCCGATTATAAGTATGACGATTTTGTTAGAAAAGACAAAAAACTTCCTCCGATATTTATGAAAACGCTACCTTCTGATTTTGATAAAATTAAGTCTCAAGATGAGCGTAACAGGCTGTTTATTATGATAATGGCGCCGCTAACATTGAAAACAAATGAAGAAATTATATTTGAACGCAACGTTTTGCGCAAAATAAAAGAGGATTTTGATGCCGGAAAAGATTTGACTGATGAGCAAAAGAGTACCCTTGAAAAGCTGATTAAAAAATATGATGTTTTTACACGAATGAAGGGGCGTGATTATTATAACATAATTTTGCATGATTTAATGCTGAAAGTTGATGTTATCGCCCCATCATTGCTGATTGCAGCCGCTGCCGCAGAGAGCAACTGGGGAACTGCCATAGAGGTAAAGCAGGGAAATGCACTGTATAAAATGAAAAATTGGTACACCGACGAAGGCATTAAACCAGAAGGAGAAGATGACGATAGTTATCGCATTAAAACTTATCCTGACCTATTGTCGGCAACCCGTGATTATGCCTTAAAAATCAATAGCGATATCAATTTTCATCAACTGCGCGTTGCCAGAAGACAAATTATGAATCGCAATAAAAATATGCGGGGAAGAACTACGGTTTATAATATGGTTGTCGGATCTCCATTGGAAAATTATGCCGGACTGCTTAATTATATTCTGACTTTTTATGACTTGATTTATGTAGACGAATCCTCGCTTGGCAGCATAGATGAAATGGAAAATAAATAAATGTTGAAAATAACCCCAATATTGTGCCGTGCCGGCAAGATGAATAATTATGCATATTTGCTGGTTGATAATGATACCCAAACTGCGGCTGTTCTGGATGCTTCAGAAGCCGCTCCGATTATAACCGAGTGTGAAAAACAAAATATTGCCCCGCAATTTTTATTAAACACACATCACCATTTTGATCATGTTGAAGGCAACCCGCAATTGCAAAAACTCTATAATTGTCAAATTGTCGGAGCAGAAGCTGATAGAGGCCGAATTGATAATATGACAATAGGCTTGCAAGATGGTGATATCTTTAAGTTAGGAAACAGCGAAGCTAGAATTATTGCAGCTGATGGGCATACTATCGGGCATATTTTATGGTATTTTCCTCAAGATAAGGTTCTTTTTACCGGAGACACTCTATTTAATTTAAGTATTGGTGGCTTGTTTGAGGGAACTCCGGAGCAAATGTGGAATACTTTACAAAAAATAAAAAGTCTTCCTGATGATACGCTTTTTTATCCGGGGCACGAATACACAGTCTATGGCCTTAATACTTTGAGCGGAAAGAGCGGAGAGGCATATATCGCCAAAGCGCAAAATCGTTTGGAACAAGGCTTGCCGGTTTCGCCTATAACGCTCGGCGAAGAAAAAGAATGCAATATTTATTTGCGGGCAAGTCGGTTATCCGATTTTATGCATTTGCTTGGCTGATATTTTAATTAAATATTAGGCATTATGTTTTAAAATTGTGGCAACGTAATTTTGCGGATGGTGCTTATGATTTATATTTTGGTAGGATTGTTCTGGGGAGCCTTAATCCCATATATGGCTAGACGTTTTGCTAAGTTTATGCCGGCAACTCCTGCATATGCATTATACCGCCTGATAAAACCTAACAAAACTTCTGCCCGCAAAAATGCTAAATATTACAAACTCCGCAAGGCATATATGTTACGCGGATGCTTATATGCCGTGTTGACTGCCATAATTTCAGCATTGGCGTGGATTCATTTCGGAACAGATGCAATATGGTGGCGACTTGGTTTTATATGGTCTCTTTTGCTTTTGGCAGAAGTTGATATAAAAATGTTCTTGCTGCCGGATATTGTTACATTTCCTTTGCTGATGTGCGGTTTTGCCTTTGCCGTGTTTGACAATCCTGATTTGTCAGCAACCGAAAGTGCAATTGCTGCTTTGGCCGGATATATAATTCCAATATTGGCAACCTTGTTCTTGTTATGGCATACTCACGAAGCTTTTGGCGGCGGAGATATTAAACTGTTAGCGGCCATCGGCGCATGGCTCGGAGTTGAGAAGTTAATGTATACTATTTTATTATCATGCGCAATTTTTGGAGTTTATTCTCTACTTAGGCATAAGCGTGATGGAGCCTTTGGTCCGGCTCTGGCTATTGCAGCCATAATATTGTTGTTTTTATAAGTCATATATTTATAAAAAAAGCACGCTATTGCGTGCTTTTTTTAAAATTGATGCGCAATCTTAAATATCAAGATTGATAACATTTAATGCATTTTCTTGAATGAATTCTTTACGTGGTTCAACCACATCGCCCATCAAGGTAGAGAATACCTGATCAGCATCATCAAGCATATCAATTTTAACTTGCAACAGTGAGCGAGCCTCCGGATCGAGAGTGGTTTCCCACAATTGATCAGGATTCATTTCACCCAGCCCCTTATAGCGCTGCAGAGTGATACCCTTGCGACCCATAGCCATAATTGCATCTACAAAAGATACCGGACCATGAATTTTCTTTTCTTCACCAAGTTTGGGAGAAGAAAGCTTTTGATCTTTAGCATAATGTTCTGCCAAAAAGGCTTTCAAATCATTTAGAGCCTTACCCTCAGGGCTATCCAGCACCGAAGCACCGATAATGTGTTTTTCTTCAACACCGCGCAAAGTGCGATGAAAACTCAGAGAACCATCGGGCATAACATCAGCTTTCCAGCCTTTATCATATTCGGCTTCTTGGTTGTCCAGTTTTATTGCTACTTGTTCGGCTTTGGCTTTCAGCATATCCAAATTATCAATTATATTTCGATCAAATAGTCCATCAATAGCCATTTGTTCAACAATTTTTTCCGGAGCTTTTTTGTTAAGAGCGGCAATCAGGTTGCGGGCTTTGCGGGTACTTTCTACCATGGCAATAAGATCTTGTCCGGCAATTTGCGCACCGTTCTCGGTTTGCAAAACGGCATCTTCGCAACCACCGCGAACCAAATAATCTTCCATTTCACGGTCATCTTTGAGATAAAGCACCGAATTGCCGCGTTTTGCTTTATATAGAGGAGGTTGCGCAATATAGACATAGCCTTTTTCAATAATTTCCGGCATCTGGCGATAGAAAAATGTCAAAAGCAAGGTTCTGATATGGCTTCCGTCAACATCAGCATCGGTCATAATTACAATTTTATGATAGCGGCATTTATTAATATCAAATTCTTCGCGTCCGATACCTGTTCCAAAAGCGGTAACCATTGTGCCGATTTCGGCGGAGTTCAGCATACGATCAAAACGAGCGCGTTCGACATTCAAAATTTTTCCGCGCAAGGGCAAAATTGCTTGCGTTCTGCGATCACGTCCTTGCTTGGCCGAACCGCCAGCAGAGTCTCCCTCCACAATGAATATTTCGGATAAAGCAGGGTCTTTTTCCTGACAATCTGCCAACTTACCGGGCAATGATGCAATATCCAAAACGCCTTTGCGGCGTGTCAACTCGCGAGCTTTGCGTGCAGCTTCACGCGCAGTAGCGGCCTCAACAATTTTGCCAACAATAATTTTGGCCTCATTGGGATGTTCGTCCAGCCATTCTTGCAGTTTGTTGCTGACAATACTTTCAACCACCGGTCTAACTTCTGAGGATACCAGTTTATCCTTGGTTTGCGAAGAAAATTTCGGGTCAGGAACTTTTACTGACAGCACACAGCTTAGTCCCTCGCGCATATCTTCGCCGGTAATCATATCTTTGTCTTTGTTTTTGACCAGACCGTTTTCGTTAATATAATTATTAATGGTTCGGGTTAATGCTGCACGAAAACCTGCTAAGTGTGTACCGCCGTCCTTTTGCGGAATGTTATTGGTAAAGCATAGCATACTTTCGTTATAAGCATTGGTCCATTGCATAGCGGCTTCAACCTGAATGTCCTTATCCTCGCCATTTAAGGCAATAATATTTTCATGCAATGGAGCTTTGGATTTGTTAATATGATTAACAAAGGCCTTTAAACCTCCTTCGTAGTGCATTACCACTTCACGAGGCTCGGCGCCGCGATTATCAATCAATTTAAGATAAACACCCGAGTTAAGAAATGCCTTTTCACGGATAGCTCTTTCTAAAACGTCAAAATTAAATTCAGTCATAGTAAATGTATCAGGTGATGGCAAAAATGTTACTTCTGTACCATGGCGACCGTTGGCATCACCGACAACTTTCAAATGCTCGGTGACATTACCGTGAGAAAACATAGCAATATGCTCGTGGCCTTCGCGCCAAATTCGCAGTTTCAGCCAGATTGATAAAGCGTTTACCACAGAAACACCAACGCCGTGCAGACCGCCGGAAACTTTATAAGAATTATTATCAAATTTACCGCCGGAGTGCAGCTGAGTCATGATAACTTCGGCAGCGGAAACACCTTCTTCTTTGTGCATACCAACCGGAATGCCGCGTCCATTATCGCGAATGGTTGCCGATCCATCGGGATTGAGGATAATTTCGGTCTTGTCGCAATATCCGGCCAGTGCCTCATCGATTGCATTATCCAAAACCTCATAAATCATATGATGCAATCCAGTTCCGTCATCTGTATCGCCGATATACATTCCCGGACGTTTGCGCACAGCTTCCAAACCATGCAAAACTTTAATCGAGTCGGCATTATATGCTTGTTCTTCTTTGGCTATTTCGGCCTGTGACATTTCTACCATAATTGATATTTCCTCATATTTTTAAAATAAAATTCAAACTTAGGCAAAGATAGAACATTTTTACAAAAAAGCATAGAAAAAAGTCACAAAAATTCACCGTTTTGTGTATATTTTAACAGTGTTTGCGTGTTTTTTTAGTGAGCTTCAGTCCAATTGTCGCCAACGCCGACTTCTGCCACGAATTTTACGTCATAATCGACGGCATTTTCCATGACTTTTTTCAGCAATGAACTTACTTCTTCAACCTCGTTTTCCGGCGCCTCAATAACCATTTCATCATGAACTTGGAGCAGTATTTTGGATTTAAAACCGCCTTTAATTAGTGCGTTGTGCATATTATTCATTGCTTTTTTCATAATATCAGCAGCTCCTCCCTGTATTGGAGCATTCATTGCCGCGCGTTCGGCAAAAGATGATATTCTTTGATTTTTGTCATTAATACCGGCAACCGCGCATTTGCGTCCAAAAGGAGTGACAACATATCCGTGTTTGCGGGCAAAAGCGATGGTTTTTTCCATAAAATCTTTTATTTCGGGCATTTTTGCAAAATATGCATCAATATATTTTTTGGCTTCGGCAACCGGAACATTTATTTGTTTGGCCAGTCCGTATTGCGAGATTCCGTAAATCACACCAAAATTTATGGCTTTTGCATGGCGTCTGATTTCCGGAGTTACTTGTTCGGCGGTCAAGCCAAAAACTTTCATTGCAGTGGCGGTATGAATATCAACTCCATGCTCAAAGGCTTCTTTTAGCGCTAACACATCTGCCAACACCGCAACCAATCGCAACTCAACCTGAGAATAATCTGCCGAAATTAATTTATGTCCCGCTGATGCCACAAAGCAATTACGGATTTTTTGCCCGTCTTCACTGCGTATGGGAATATTTTGCAGATTGGGGTTATTTGATGACAATCGACCGGTGTTTACATTGGTTTGGTCATAGGTGGTATGAATACGGCTATTTTTATCCAATTGGGTAATCAAGTTATCGGTATATGTACTTTTTAGTTTGCTAACCGCACGCCATTCTAAAATTTTGGCCGGAAGCGGGTGCTCTTCTGCCATCTGCTCCAAGATTTCGGCGCCGGTCTGAAAGTTGCCGCTGCTATGTTTTTTTCCGCTCAATCCCAATTTGTTGTATAAAATCTCGCCAATTTGCTTGGGTGATCCGATATTAAATTCTTCACCAGCCAAATCAAATATTTCATTTTCAATATGCTTTTGACGCATTTCCAATTGAATGCTCAATTTATGCAATTTTTGAGCGTCAATCATGACTCCGTTTTTTTCCATATTCCAGAGTGTTTTGACCAAAGGTCGATCATATAACTCGTAGACAGAGGCTTGATGCTCTTTTACCAATCGATGGCGCAGAACTTCGTGCAGCCGAAATATACAATCAGCTTGCTCGCACATATATTTGCATAAGATATTTATATCAATATTGTCAGGATGCTGTCGCTGCTTGCCGGTACCAAAAACATCTTCAGGGTTTTGTGTCTGATAATCCAAAAACAGTTCTGCCAATTGGGGAATATCATGCCCATGAAAGGTTGAATCTAAAACATAAGCAATAACGGCAATATCATCATAGGGAAAAATATCAGCTTTGCCGCCAGATATTCTGTTAAGCAAATGCATATCGGATTTTAAGTTATGGCCAATTTTTAAGATTGAAGAATCATTTAATATCGGCAACAAACACTCGGAAAACTGCGCAAAGCTCAAGCCGCTTTTCTGCTCAACAGCAAATAAATCAAAATTATCTCCAGTTTTTGTTTCATCAAGCAGCGGAACATATATGGCATCACGATTATCAACCGCCAAAGCAACCCCGTATGTGCTATCAAAAAAAGGATGATTTCCGGAGCTTAGAACTTTTAACGACATCTGTCGGATTGTGGCTACTTTTTGCAACCATTTTTGCAAATCGTTGACATTTGAAACAACTTTATAATTTGCATATTGTATACGGGTTATATTGAAGTTTTTTTGTCCGGTTTTACTGCATTGTTCTTCAACCCATCTGGCAATTCTCAGTTTTAGACTATTAAAGCCGTACTTTTCAACAAAATTCTGCGCGATTTTTAAATCGGGACAACGAATCTTATAAAACTCCACATTATTTTCAACCGGAACATCAGATTTTAGTGTAACCAATTGCAGGGAAATTTTAGCATTTTCAATATTTGCCAACAAAGTTTCGCGCCGCTTGTTTTGTTTGATCTCTCCGGCACGAGCTAAAACTTCTTCCAAAGAACCGTAGATATTGACCAACTCAGCAGCAGTTTTAGGCCCAATTCCGGGAACTCCGGGAATATTGTCGGTACTGTCACCTGATAAGGCTTGGACATCAACAACTTTATCCGGATAGACTCCAAATTTTTCTTTAACATCTTCAGGAGTAAAAAACTTATCTTTCATTGGATCATAAAAGCTGACACCATCGCGAATGAGCTGCATTAAGTCCTTATCCGCAGAAACAATAACTACTTCCATACCGGCTTGTCGAGCCAAATTGGCATAAGTGGCAATTAAGTCATCGGCCTCATAGCCTTCAATTTCCAGATGGTTGAGATTTAAGGCGTCAACGGCCTCGCGGATAATCGGAAACTGAGGTATCAATTCTTCGGGAATTTCTTTGCGTGTTCCCTTATAGTCGGCAAAAATATCATTACGAAAGTTTTGTCTTTTAGCATCAAAGAGAATTAAACTGTAGTCACAGTCAATTTTAGAAGTTAATTTCATGAACATATTAGTAAAGCCATATACCGCATTGACCGGAGTTCCATCCGGAGCGGTCATTGGCGGCAAACCGTAAAAGGCTCTGAAAATATATCCTGAACCATCAACTAAGCATATTTTTGCGACCATATTTGTTCTCCACAAGCATTTTTATTCAATATAATCAACAAAGATTTTTTAGCCAAGCTATTTTGTTATTTTACTCGCATCGCCATGCGTCAGAGATATGACTGCAGCGTAGCCGTTTGCCCACTAAAAAAGCATCAAAACGCAAATTATAATCGCTATACTGCGGATTATTTTTTATAAAATTTTCAGCCGCTCTCCAAATGCGTCGCTGTTGCTCCGGAGCAATTGCATAGGCAGCACGTTCTAAATCGCCACGCTTTTTTACCTCAACAAACACCAGTAGTTTGCCGCGGCGAACAATTAAATCTATCTCACCGGCTCCGGTTCCGCGGCCGGTTATAAAATTTCGGCGAACTACCCAAAAACCATGAACAATAAAGTACATTGCAGCCAGCAGTTCGGCCAATTTTCCGCTTTGATTATGATTCATTTTTCAATTTTATCGCCAATCGATAAACCTCGTTTTTGTTTAAGCCATATTCCTTAACCATATCCGTAACCGCTGTTTTGAGTGGCATATTTTGTAACTTTTGCAGCAATATTTCTTCAACATCGATATCGGCTGATATTTTTTCTGACGGAGGCGCAATCATGAAAACAATTTCACCTTTAGGAGGGTTATTTTCAAAGTGTTTAATTATATCCTCCGGAGCACCGGTTTGGCATTCCTCATAAACTTTGGTTATCTCTCTTGCAACGGAAAACTCACGGTTTTTAAAAATAACAGCCGCAGTTTTTAATGTTTTCAGCAGTCGCGGTGAGGTTTCATAAAAAACTAAAGTTGTATCAATATTGCATAACTCCTTGAACAAATCCTCACGCGCTTTGTCTTTGTTAGGAATGAAACCGGCAAACATAAAACGATTGGTTGGCAATCCTGACATCTGCAACGCGCAGATTATGGCACAACACCCCGGAACTACCGCAAACGGAACGTTCTGTTCATGGCACATACGAACCAATTTATATCCGGGATCTGAAATTAATGGCGAACCGGCATCGCTGATCTGAACCACGCACATCCCTTGATTGACCATATCAATAATTTTTTGCGCGTTTTCTAGCTCGTTATGATCATGTAAAGGGATAAATTTTTTATCAGTATATGGAATATTGAGCAGTCCCATAAGTTTTTTTGTCACTCTGGTATCTTCGCAGGCCAAGACATCTGCTTGACTTAATAATTCTTTTGCTCGTTCCGATATATCACTGATATTGCCTATCGGGGTGGCGACTATATACAAGCCTTTTTTCATTTCTTTTGCTTTACATTCTATGTTTTATCAATTAAATTACTGGGCATAATTGTTTTATATTTCGGGACAAAAAGCAAGTGTTTAAAAAAATTTATATTCTATTTTTGATAATATGCTTATCATCATGCCGGTCACCGCTGATTATTTCAACCGGAGATTTTTCCGATTCTGCTTATACGCAGATTGATGAGCATACGTTTATTACGGCCAACAGTTTCAGGGTGGGAGTTTTGCTTCCGCTTACCGGCGAGGCGGCAAAAATCGGGCAGGAACTAAAACAAGCAACCATGCTTGCTCTTGATGATATGAATAATAACAATCTTATATTGCAGTTTTATGACACGCAAAGCTCTCCGGAAGGAGCGCGCGTGGCTGCTGAAAACGCCTTAAATCAGCAGGTAAAAATGATTATCGGCCCCTTAATGTCAAGCGAGGTCGAGGCTATCTCTTATCAAACACGAAACCGCAATGTTCCGGTTGTGGCTTTTTCATCAAATGAAAAGGTTTTGCAAAATCAGGTTTATACCTTGGGATTGTTGGTTGAAGAACAGGTTGAACGCATTCTGAGCTATGCGGCGTCTAAAGGACGAAATCGTTTTGCGCTACTCATTCCTGACAATTCTACCGGTATTGCGGTTGCACAATCCGCGGTCAGAGCTGCGCCAAAACATGGTGGGCGAGTAGTCAGAATTGCATTTTATGCTCCAAATACCGCAGACTTTTCTGATATTGTTCGTCAGCTGAGCAATTTTGACAACCGCGCTGAACCTATCAAAAAAGAGAAAAAACGCCTAAAGGCTTTGGCTCAAAATGGCGATGCTGCAGCACAAAAGGCTTTGCGCAAGCTTAATTTGAAAGAAACAGCAGAAGGTGTTGATTTTGACGCCATTCTCATCCCCGAATCTGGAAGCCGACTAAAATCAGCCGCGGCAATGTTTGGGTATTATGATGTTCTTGCCCCCGATGTAATGTTTTTGGGAACATCTGTCTGGGAAAATACCGGACTGAACAAAGAAACAATTATGAACAAGGCTTCTTATCCACGGCTGTCGCGCACTCATAGCTCATACTTTAATAAAAAATATCACGCCCTATTCGGACACTATCCGAACGGGTTGGCAGCTTTTGCGTATGATGCCGTTGCTTTATCATCCGTATTAGCGCGTCACAATCCGTCAAATTTAGATGAAGCAATCGTCAATCCTGATGGTTTTGCCGGTATTAATGGCATTTTCCGTTTTTTTGCTGATGGAAAAAATCAACATAGTCTGGATATTATGCAAATAACATCTTCTGCTGATGTTGTGGTGGACGCAGCTCCGCACAAGTTTACATCTGCTCCATATAATTTTGACAGCACTGACTTTGTAAGTGAATACGAAAACAATCCTCCGTTGATTTTCGGCAAGGATAATGCAGAGGCTCAGACCTTGATATTTGGTCGCCCGCTCGGTTTTGGATATGGGAAAGATACATATTAGAGGATAGAGAATATTTTTTGCTTGAAATTAAATTAAAAATCTGTCCATTATAGTACAATATTAATGGAGGGCATCGGGTCAGGCTTTCGCCAACCCGGTCAGGTTCGGAAGGAAGCAGCCGTAACGAATCCGCTTGAGGTCGGTGTTCCTCCGCCTTTTTTTGAATGAAAAAAATTATGGCAGAAGAAGAAAAACAAGAAGATTATGTGGTTTTAGCACGCAAGTATCGTCCTCAGAATTTTGAAGATTTGCTGGGACAAGATGCTTTGGTGCAAACCTTGACTAATGCCATAAAATCAAATCGGCTACACCATGCTTATATTTTGACCGGCATTCGCGGAGTGGGAAAAACAACAACCGCAAGGCTTATTGCAAAGGCTCTTAACTGTATCGGCACTGACGGCAAAGGCGGTCCGACCACTCACCCTTGCGGTGTCTGCGAAAACTGCAAATCAATTGCTGCCGGACGCAATATTGATGTTTTGGAGCTTGATGCAGCTTCGCGCACCGGTGTAGATGATATCCGCGATATTTTAGATGGTGTGCGTTACAAGCCGACAAACTGCCGCTACAAAATTTACATTATCGATGAAGTGCATATGCTATCGAAAAATGCTTTTAATGCACTGCTTAAAACTCTTGAAGAGCCGCCAGCTCATGTAAAATTTATTTTTGCTACTACCGAAATTCGCAAAGTGCCGGTAACAGTTTTATCGCGTTGTCAGAGGTTTGACTTGCAGCGCCTGCAAATTGAAGACCTTATGAAGCTCTTCAATAAAATTGTAACAGCAGAAAATCTTAAGGCAGATGATGAAGCTCTGCACATGATTGCTGCGGCGGCTGATGGTTCGGCGCGCGATGGTCTGTCGCTTTTGGATCAGGCTATTTCTCTCGGCAGCGGAAAAATTCGTGTTGATATTGTTAAAGAAATGTTGGGCATGGCTGATCGCGGCCAAGCATTTGAAATTTTTGAAAACCTGATGGATGGAAATATGTCCGCCTTGGTTAGCAAACTTCAAGAAATTTATAAAAACGGAGCCAATCCGACAGCAATTCTTAATGACCTTATCGGAATTACGCATTCTCTGACCAAAATATTGTTAATTCCAGATTTTATAAAAGATGATAGGCTTAGTGAGACAGATCGAAATTTTCTGAAAGAGATGTCGGCAAAAACAAATATTGCACTGCTTTCAAGAATATGGCAAATGCTAATCAAAGGACTGGGAGAAATCCAAAACGCACCGGTGCCGATTGATGCTTTGGAGATGATATTAATAAGAATTGCTTATTCGGCAAATCTTCCAACTCCGGCAGAACTGCTCGAGAGTGTAAAAAAAAAATCTGACATAAACCCCAAACACACTATTGCTGACCCAGCGTCTTATGATGCAAATGAGAATTATGACAATATTCAGATAACACCACGAAGTGTTGCCCCAAAAACAGCATTACAGTTTGAAAAAATTGAAGATTTTATATGCTATCTTGAGGAGCAAAAACAACTACGCTTGGTATATATTATTAAAAATGATATCGAAGTCACCGAGTTCGGTAATGGAAACATGAAATTCAAAGCTGATGATCGTATTGCGTCTGATTTTGTAATTACAATAGGTAAAATCTTGGAAAGCGCAACCGGACAAAAATGGACTTTAGATATTATCCCCGGCGAGGTAATTTTGAGTATGGCAAATATTGAAAAAGCCAGAAAAGAAGCCGAACAGAAAAATGTTGCCGAAGACCCTTTAGTAAAGGCAGTGTTGGCAGAGTTTAGAGGTGCCAAAATCGAAACATTGATTCGCAAAATTGCTGAAGAGGAAAAAGAAAATTTTGATAATAACGATGATTTTATAAATGAGGTATTTGATTGATGATGAATATGCAAGGTCTTATGAAACAAGCTCAATTGATGCAGAAAAAAATGGAGGAAGCGCAAGAAAAATTGGCGCAAACTGAGGTCGTCGGCACAAGCGGCGGGGGTATGGTAAAAGTTACCATGACCGGAAAAATGACAACTCAAAAGGTTCAGATTGATAAATCATTGTTAAATGAAGACGATGCCGAGATACTTGAAGATCTTATTGTAGCTGCGTGCAACGATGCTCAGCATAAGGCTGAGGCTATGATGAGCGAGGGCATGAAAGATATTACCGGAGGACTTAATTTGGGTGGTCTCAAGCTGCCATTTTAGGAAATAATATCATGGCCGGACAGGATATAGAAAAACTGGTTAAAATTATTGCCAAACTGCCGTCTTTAGGCACGCGTTCAGCGCGTAGGATAGTTTTGCACTTGATTAAGAAAAAAGAATCGGCTCTATTGCCGTTGATTGAGGCTATGCAGGGGGTTGCTGATAATATAAAGACCTGTGATATCTGCGGCAATTTTGACACGTCTTCTCCCTGTGCAATATGCGAATCTGCAAAACGCGACAAAGCAATTGTGTGCGTAGTTCAAGATGTTGCTGATTTGTGGGCTATGGAGCGCTCCGGATTTTATCACGGGCAGTATCATGTACTGGGAGGAGTATTGTCCGCTTTAAACGGCGTGGCTCCTGAGGATTTAAATATTGATTCGTTATTTAACAGAGTGTCAGATGGTGAGATTAAAGAAGTTATATTAGCCCTGCCGGCAACTATTGACGGCAAAATAACCTCACACTACTTAGTTTCAAGATTAAAAGACACCGTCATCAAAACAACCACACTTGCCCAAGGCATTCCGGTAGGAGCTGAGTTAGATTATATGGACGAGGGAACTTTGCAATTGGCGCTTAATTCCCGTAAAGAAATATAACTCTATGGTTTAAGTTCTGCAATTGCGGCGATAGATTTATCAATTAGAAGTTTTTGAGCCTCTTCGCTCAGGTTATCACGAATTGTTTGCATTAAAATTTCACTGGTTCTCTCAATAATTTCTTGTGAAGCTTCATCAATTATTTTATCACGGCGAGCTTTCATTATATTTTCTGCATATTTTTCTTGTGATAAGAGCTCTTTTTTGAACTCTTCTAACTCTTTTTTCTGAAAAATCTCTACGTTCTTTTTAGCGGTACTCATCATTTTTTTGGTTTCTTTGTCAAGATTTTCAGTTTTCTGCTCATAGTCGGCCAGCAGTTGGCGAGCCTCGTTGCGCAAACTTTCCGCATTGCTAATTTGATTAACAACATTATCAATCTGTTTTTGTAACAGCATCCGCACAATTTTGCGAATCGGAACAAACATTAAAACCATTACTAAAACAAAAGCGGCACCAACCCAGAATTCAGCCGATTGATAAAAGACTTCATGGTGCATTTCGGATATTTCTTCTGATGTTGTTTTAATAATATTGCTAACATCAGTCACCGCCCCGATTACCGCCTCTTGTGTGGCATTAATCAGTTCTTTGCCGGTGTTTTCAATAGCTTCTTCGGCCATTATTTTTTATCCTTTTTCATGGTTTTTGCAATTTCATTGCGACCAATGTTCGGCAGATTTAACTTGAGCAAAACTTTTTCAGCCAAATTTGATGCCAAATCGTCAATTTGGGCTTTAACTGAATTTTGAATATCATGCAAATCTTGTTTGTTGTTATTCATTTTTTGCTCAAGCTGTGCGGATACTTCTGCCGACATAGCCTGTTTTTGTTCTTGCAAAGCTTTTTCTGCATCTGTTTGATATTTTGCGACTTCTTGTTCTGTGCGACTCAGCGTAGTTTCATAGCGCGAAATCAATTCCTGAGTCGCTTGTTTAAACTCTTCTGCCGCAGCTAAATAGTCATCTATTTTGCGTTGACGTCTTTGTATAATATCTGCGATTTTAGGTACAATAAAATTCCCCACAATCATCCACATTATGGAAAAGCTGACAATCAGCCAGAACATCTGTGATAAAAAAGTTGTACTGTTAAGCTGCGGCATTGGTCATCCATCAATTTAGTTACCGCCGCCGGTCAGCATAACCAGCGCAACTACCAAAGCATACAAAGCAATAGCTTCAACCGCAGCAAAGCCAGCCCATCCGTAGATATCAACATCTTTTTTTACCTGAGGATTGCGTCCTACCGTAGTAATCATTGTTACCCATATTTGAGTTACGCCCCAAGCGGCAACAGTCATGGTTAAAGCGCAGATAGCAGCGCCGATATAAGCCATAGGTTCCATTTTTTTTCCTTTCTAAAATTATTCAGTTTAGTGACTGTGTAACGCATCGCTCAAGTAAATACAGCTCAAGACTGTATATATAAAAGCTTGAAGCAAAGCAATAAACAGTTCAAAAATAATAATACCGGCATCAAACAGTAACGGTATAAAGCCTACCGCTCCGAGTGCTACCACAAATCCGGCTATTATTTTCAGCATAATATGTCCAACGGTCATATTGGCAACCAAACGTACCGTAAGACTGAACGGCTTTGATAACAGCGAAATAGTTTCAATAGGCATAACCAGCGGAGCCAAAGCCCATGGGATGCCTTTAGGCATAATGGTATGAATATATCCCCACTTTTTCTTTTTGATACCAATTGCAATATTTAGGAGCAGAGCCGTTAAGGACAGCGTTCCAACCGCAGCCACATGCGAGGTAAATGTAAATGCATATGGAAACAACCCCAAAACATTGCCAAATGCTACAAACAAGAATAATGAAAAAATAAAACTAAAATATTTCAATCCTTCAACGCCGACATTTTCTCTGACCAAGGAATGAATGAAATTATAAATCATTTCCGCAAAAGCCTGCGCTCCGGTGGGCACAATTGTGCGGCGGCGCAAGCAGAACAAAAACAAAAAAGAACAGCAGATTACAGCCAAAAACATAAACAGCGATGAATTGGTAAAGGATATGTCATATCCTCCGACTTCAATCGGGATAATTTTTTTGATATTAAATTGTTCCATAGGATTTGACAAGTTAGTGATCCTTCAATTCGTTATGTTGTTCTGTACTATGTGCTGTACGGTAAATATTCAAAAAGCCGGCGGCTCCGCCAAACAGCAAAAAAACAACCAGCATAATAGGGCGTGTGTTTAACAGCCAATCAAGTACAAATCCGATACCTGATCCGACAACAACTCCGGCCAGCAAATCCGCTGCCAGCCGAACACCTCTGCCGACTGCTATCGAATACTCCGCTGATTTTTGTTTCTGCTTGGAAGAAGTATTGCGAAAACTCTCAATCTTTTCTTCCAGTTTTTTCAGCTTTTCAGGAATATTTTCCTTTGTCAAAATCTTATACCTCTAAAAAGTTACTTACTTATTAATTTTCAAGCTTTTTATTTATAATTTCTTTTAGATCATTATAATCCGGGGCTCCGGATATAATTTCGTCGCCATCTGCCGAGCGAATTAAAAATGATGGAGTTGCTCTAATTCCCAGTTTTTCCATAGCTTGCTGACGAACATAAATTATATCGTTAGCAACATCTTTATTGTCCATACATACTTTTGCTTCTTCTGGAGTTATGCCCTCAACTTCCGCATATCCGGAGAGCAATTTTTCGGCTTTGAAAGACAGTCCCCATGACATTTGTTTTTTGAACAGAATCGCAAGAAAATCAAAATATTTATTTTCCGGCATACAGCGAGCAAGCATTGCTGCCTGCATGGAGCGCTTATCAATCGGAAAGTCTGCAAAAATCAGTTTAACCTTACCTATATCAATAAATTCTTCTTGCAGTTTAGGGAGTGTATCAAGATGAAAATCTGCACAATGAGTGCATCCCAAAGAAGAAAACTCATATATTGTAACCGGAGCATCACTTTTGCCAAGAACATGATGAGGTTTCATGTTAAAATTGGCAGTATCTAAGGGTTTTTGATCTGCCTCAGCAGCTTGTGCGCTCTTGAGTAAAACAATATTTCCATCGCTCCAAACAAAGCCTTTTTGAGACAAATAAAAACTATCGGCAAGTAAAAACATTATTACCGTTGCCAAAGTGCGGCTGATTATCTTTATAAATTTTTCAAACATGTATGATAACTCACTTATCTATTTTGGTTAAACACTTTTTTGCCAAGTTCCGCAAGTTTCTCCCGCAGTTCGGCGTCAGAAATATTTTTGACTTTCTGCATAATATAATTTTGTTCTTCTTCGCTTACAAGAGTTTTTTGCATTGCCGGTTGATTACTTTTGATAACTGCTCTTCGAGCAAAGTTGGCATCTTGGATTATCTTTAGTTTGGAAATGGCATTATATCCGAAATAAGCATTTATTTTTTCAACAATAAATTTCTCGCGATGCTGAACCTCTAAAGCAAACGCACCACCGGGAACCTTAACCCTTAAAGTTCCGTTGCCGCGCTCTCCCCGTAAAAATTCAACTTTTTCAGGAAATGTATATGCAGACATCTCAGATCCGACTATTTGCTCCCATAAGGCAATTAAATCAGCCGTTACCATCCCTTTTTTGCCGAGAATCCGCCGCATTAGCGGCAATATTGATGTCGCCAATGTATTAAAACCGCCGCTCCCGCTTCGGGCATATGTCTCTTTTGTTGCTCTCATTCTTTTTTGATACCATATTAGAGGGATATTTCAATATTTTTTGTATTTTGCTATAAAAAAACTTGATTCATTATAAAAAATAAGGTAGTGTTGCTTATAACAAATTTTGTCCAACAGCTAAAAAAGGAATTTTAGAATGCTAAAAAGAATGATGATTGGTCTATCTGCTGCAGTTATGGGTATTGCCGCAGCCGGTTCAGCTCATGCCGAATGTGATGGTATTTATATCGCCTTGCGTGGCGGCGGTTCCAGCCCGACAATCGACGATGAAAGCAAAGGCTCAAATCGTTTTGATATTGGCGGCACAGATTTGATGCTGAGCGGAGCTTTGGGTTATCGTTATGAGTACTTCCGTGCAGAGGTTGAATATATCTGGCGCGATACCAATGAGGATAAACATACTGTGGTTCTGCATGATCCGGATCTTAATCAAGATAACATATCCTCCAGTAAGGGTGAGTTTGATTACACCTCTTATATGTTCAACATTTATTGGGATTTATCACCGTACACATGGTTTACACCTTATTTGAGCGCCGGTGTCGGTGTGAGCGAGTTGGAATATAACTACTCTTACAGAGATGCTGTTGTAATCGGTGGCGAAACTGTACAAGATGTAACCGGATCTGACAGCTACAAAAAGACTCGCTTTACTTGGTCAGTCGGTGCCGGTTTGTCTGCAAAGATGACCAACCGTTTGAACTTGGATGTCGGATATCGTTACTTTGACTTTGGTAAGTTAGGTAAAGGTCAAATCCACAATCACGAAGTATACGGCGGTTTGCGCTACGTATTCTAAGATGGTAGTTTGAAAATACAAAAGCCTCCTCAATAGGAGGCTTTTCGATTTTGATTTCATGCCTGACCTCAATTTAATATGGCTCGGTCGGCTATTAGGAAACAATGGAAAATGACGAAAAACATATATTTGAACCAGGCTCAGCTTAATGCGGAAATTAATCGATGCCTTAATTGTAAAACTAAGCCTTGCATGAAAGCATGTCCGGTTGGCTGCAGTCCTCATGACTTTATACAAATGGCTAAAAATGGTGATTATGAAGGAGCCGCCGCTTCTATTGTTAATGCCAATCCGATGGGGCAGTCATGCGGATTGATTTGTCCGGATAAATTTTGTATGAATGCTTGCACACGTTCTCATCTCGATTTTCCGATTAATATTCCGAAGATTCAAGCCTCTATTCTCAAGCACGGATATCCATCATCAACCTCGGACATAAAGTTTAATGGACACCGAATCGCTGTGGTTGGTGCAGGTCCGGCCGGAATCGGTGCGGCAGCTTATTTAGGCAAAAACGGATTTGCTGTTGTTATTTTTGAAGCATCTGATCGGGTCGGTGGTGCCTTAAATCTAATTCCCCAATTTCGCTTGCCTCATGAAGTAATTAGAGCAGACTGGGAATTTGTAGCTCAAAATTCGTTGATTGAACTCCGTTTGAATCACGTTGTCGAAAATTACACCTCCCTTTTAAAGCAGGGTTTTGATGCTGTAATCGTTGCCTGCGGCGAACCGAATGTGATTGACTTAGGAATTGAGGGAGAAGAATGTGCCGTTTCATATCTTGAATATTTGCGCAGTCCAAAAGATTTTGTTACGGACGGCAATGTTGCAATTATCGGAGGCGGAGCCGTGGCCGTTGACTGCGCTTTAACAGCACGAAAAAACGGCGCCCAAAATGTTGAAATGTTTGTGCGTAGAAAAATAGGCGATATGAGAATTACAGCCGAAGAAAGAATGTCTTTGCTGGAAAACGATATCGATTTGACCACTATGACAAGTGTAAAACAAATCCACGTTGATGAAGGGCTATTAACCTTGGACACTTGTAAAAATCATTTTGTAGACGGCAAACTTCAACCTATATCCGGAACTTTGATAGAGCGTCCGCATTTTAATTTGGTAATTAAGGCGATAGGCAGCTCGGCTCCGCGATATGAAGATTCGGAAAAAATATTTTTTGCCGGAGATTGCAAAACCGGCGGTTCAACTCTGGTCGAAGCAATAGCTTCAGGACAAGCTGCCGCCATTAAAATAATAGATATCTTCTTGTAAACTGAAGGTATTCTGTAAAGCGCTAACAAAAAAACAAGCTCCCTATTTAAAGGAGCTTGTTTGCTATTTACCCAAAAACTCTAACGCTTCTTGACAAAGCGGGTTGCCGTAGATTAGCCACGCTTTTATCAAGATGAACCTAGCATCATCTAAATCAAGATTTTCTATAATTTTTTTTTGAATTTCAGGACTCATCTGCTCAGTTGTGCTATATTCCAATAAGACGTCTTTAGAATAGGCCGAAGGAAGTTTCATTATCAACTTTTCCAGAACAGTATCACTTAAGCAAGTGCGATTCATAAAGAAGCCTTTTAATGCCTCAGGAGGATACAATCCTATTGCCTGTAGCACTGCATCTTCGTGAGGGTACAGGATTTCATCCAAGAAATTCAACCCTTCGCTAGCTGGAGAAGTCTGAATAATCAGCATTTGAGCTCTTTTGCAAAGTGTCCATGCTCTGCCATATTGAAGCAACAAAGCGTGGGACACATCACAAGAAAACTTTCTCAATATTTCTTTTTGAGCTATATCGCTGAGATAGTCATAATGAATAATTTCAATAGCATCCTTTACAGAGAGTTTTATAGATATTTTTGGCGGTTTATCAAACCCGAGACTAAAAGCAATCATTTCTTTCATGCGGAGCTCCTCGGGCAATCTTTGTGTTAGCTTAACCCTTGCAGCATAACATAATTTCAATCCGTCTGAAATGTACTTGCAAACTAGTTTTTCTGCGTTGGGCTGCTCAAACATAAGCATTTGCTCTTCTGTAGATTTTTTTTCCATAATCATCTGTAGTTTTAATAATTATACATAATATTTTTAAATATCGGTAAGTGTAACATTTTTTTCAAAAAAAACAACTTATTTATTCTGCAAAGATTTGCAGAAATCTGAATGTTTTATTATCTGTTTTTTTATAGGAAAAACATTCGTATATCTCTGTACACAAAAAGCCACCTTAAAGGTGGCTTTTGTTTCAATTGGAGCGGGTGAAGGGATTTGAACCCTCGACATCGACCTTGGCAAGGTCGCGCTCTACCCCTGAGCTACGCCCGCATCATGTAGAACGTGTTATTTAATATCACAAGTAAAAATTTTTGCAAGCGTTTTTTTATTATTTTATTATTTTTTTTTACGAACCATTTCTAATAATTAACGGTTATAGCAAATTCAGCTCTTTCGGGCAGTAGTTCTATTGCCTCAAAAACAGCTTTAGCAGGATCATACGTAATATGCACATAATCGCAGTTATCTACACGCTGCATTTTATAATTAAATGTTTTGGCAATAAATGCTGTGATTGCATGTCCATGCGAAGAAATGCCAATTATGCGGTGCGGCACATCGGTTGCAATTTTATGCAGTGCTTGAGCAAAACGCACAGCCACTGTGTTTAGGCTTTCTCCTTCCGGAAAGGGTAAATCCATATTTTCATAGCATAGCCGAAAATCAGGATAAACTTCTTGTCGTTCAATGGTATACAGTCCATTTAAAATTCCATAATCTACTTCACGCAGCCTCTTGTCAAATTCAATAGGCACATTTAATTCTTCAGCTATAATAGTTCCTGTTTGCATGGCACGCAGCAAATCAGAGCTGACAATTCGTTTAATTTTTTTATCTTTGAGCTTTTGCGCAAGCATCAAAGCCTGTTCTTTGCCTGTCACTGTCAGGGGTACCGGATATTCATGCTGTCCCTGAGGGCGTCCCTCAGCATTCCAAATTGTTTGCCCATGTCGAAATATATAAAAATGTTTTTTCATGTTTTTATCTACAAATTGTTTGCGGCTCAGTAAGTATAATCTGAAAACAAACGTGCAGTCAAAAGAAAAAATACCCGTTTTTTTAACGGGTATTTTTTTCTGTTTTATCTGGTTTAGAAACCCATACTTCCCGGCCCCATGGCAGAAGCGTGACCTTCACCGCAGCCGCATCCGCAGCCGCATTCTTTTTTCGGGGCTTCGGTTACCATTGATTCGGTCGTAATCAGCAATCCGCCAACAGAAGCAGCATCTTGCAAAGCAGTACGTACAACCTTAGTTGGGTCGATAATGCCTGATTTTACCATATCGACATATTCACCGCTTTGGGCATTATATCCGTAGTTGGTATCTTTGCTATCCAGCAATTTACCGGCAACAACTGCACCGTCAACACCTGCATTTTCGGCAATTTGACGAATCGGTGCCTGAATTGCTTTGCGAATAATATCAACCCCGACTTTTTGATCTTGATTTTCAGGATTAACTTTATCCAAAGCGCGAGTGGCATACAGCAAAGCAACACCGCCGCCGGCGACAACGCCTTCTTTAACGGCAGCGCGGGTAGCATGCAACGCATCATCAATGCGATCTTTTTTCTCCTTAACTTCAACTTCTGAAGAACCGCCGACTTTAATTACAGCAACACCGCCTGATAGTTTAGCCAGACGTTCTTGCAATTTTTCGCGATCATAATCTGATGAAGTTTCTTCGATTTGGTTTTTGATTTGCTCAACGCGTGCCTTAATCAAATCTTTTACGCCGTCACCATCAATAATTGTTGTATCATCTTTAGTGATTTCAACTTTCTTAGCGTTACCCAGCATATCAAGGGTAACATTTTCAAGTTTCATGCCCAAATCTTCAGACACAACCTGTCCGCCGGTCAAGATAGCAATATCTTCAAGCATTGCCTTGCGTCTGTCACCAAAACCAGGAGCTTTAACCGCGCAAACTTTCAATCCGCCGCGAATGCGGTTAACAACCAAAGTTGCCAAAGCTTCACCCTCAATATCTTCGGCCACAATCAGCAAAGGACGACCGGACTGAACAATAGCTTCCAAAACCGGAACTAATGGCTGCAAATTGCTGAGTTTCTTATCATAGAGCAAGATAAAAGGGTTGTCATATTCGCAGTTCATTTTCTCCGGATTGGTTACAAAATAAGGTGACAAATAGCCGCGGTCAAATTGCATACCTTCAACAACTTCAAGTTCGGTTTCCAAGCCTTTGGCATCTTCAACCGTAATAACACCTTCGTTGCCGACTTTTTCCATGGCGCGAGCCAAATATTCACCGATAGTGCGATCACCGTTGGCAGAAATGGTTCCGACCTGAGCAATTTCTTCTGAGGTATTGATTGCCTTGGAGCGCGATTTTACATCTTCGACTACAGCATCAACAGCCAAATCTATACCGCGTTTCAGGTCCATTGGGTTCATACCGGCAGCAACAGCTTTGCAGCCTTCTTTGATAATGGCTTCGGCCAAAACTGTGGCAGTTGTTGTACCATCACCGGCCTTATCGGCAGTTTTTTGGGCAACTTCTTTAACCAATTGAGCGCCCATATTTTCAAATTTATCAGCCAACTCAATTTCTTTGGCTACCGAAACACCGTCTTTAGTAATTTTGGGAGCACCATATGACTTATCTAAAATTACATTACGACCTTTAGGACCAAGAGTTACTTTAACCGTTTTGGCCAAAGCTGTCACGCCGTTAAGCATTTTGCTGCGTGCGTCATTTCCAAATTTAATATCTTTAACAGCCATTGTTTTTTCCTCTAATTTTATTCAACAATACCCAGCAAATCAGACTCTTTAACAATCAGTCTTTCTTCGCCGTTAATTTTAACTTCGGTTCCGCCCCATTTAGCAAACAACACATGGTCGCCGACTTTGACGGTCATTGGGATAATTTTGCCATCTTCGGTGCGTGCGCCGGTACCTACGGCTTCAACAATACCTTCAGACGGTTTTTCTTTTGCCGTATCGGGAATGATGATTCCGCCGGCGGTTTTATTGACTTCTTCCAATCTTCTGACCAGAACACGGTCATATAATGGTCTGATGTTCATAGTTTTAATCTCCTGTAAAAATTTTGCTATACTTTAGTTAGTGATTGATTTTGACAAAGTCAAGTTTTCGGCAAAAAAAATGCATATTTTTTTACACTGCTATAAAAAAACTCCCCGATGGTGGGGAGTTTTTTTGTGTTAGCTGCCAGATACAAAATATTTTGTTTGGTCAAGGCACAATGCCAAGTTGGCGCGGTGGCCGTGCCACCTACCAAGCGTAGTTTA
>CADBMA010000158.1 GCA_902795665.1 uncultured Rhodospirillales bacterium | reverse complement strand
CGATAAAATTTTCATGATAGATTTTGATCGCTTCCGCTACTGGCCTTTTGTTTATGAGTTGAAACATTTTATAAATACCGACTCAAACTGTCTCTTTGCAACTCAAATCATAGAAGGATATAACAGCGTCCGCCCTTTAACTCTTGATGAACATGATATTTTGTATTAAACACCCAATCTTCTGCACATCAAAAAACGCTTCATCAGAAGCGTTTTTTCTAGTAACAATACCAATCTTAGCTAGAGCTTACAGAGCAATTTATCTTTTCATTCTCTCAATTAAAACTCCAGCAACTCAATTTTATCTCCGTCAACGCGGCATCTTCCGCCCACCGGAAAAGTTATAATCGGTGTTGTATGCCCAAAATCCACATTGGCAATAACCGGTATGTTTTTCAGTTCTTTTTTGTTTGCCAATATTTTTTCCAGAACCTCTCTTGTCACCTTATTTTCAGGTTCAAATCTGCCAAACACCACTGCTTTTACAGTTGCAAAATCAGGATGCAGCATCAAAGCCTCCAAACTGCGGTTAAATGCCCAAAGTGCATCTTCCGCACAATGCTCCAAGAATAAAATACAATTCTTTATATCTGGGAAATACGGTGTTCCTTTCAACTCGTCCATAAGCCCCAAATTTCCGCCGACCATACGCCCTTCAGCAGCACCCTTATTCAGCACCCAATATCCGCTGTTTTTCACAAAATTGCGATTTTCTTGATCCCTAAACCACGGATCATCAGACCATTCATTTGAGGCTGACAATTCAAAAGGCTTATTCTGCATCAGACACTTTTGAAAATACTCCAAAGTATAATCAAAGCCTTTCAACATTCCAAAACTCGAAAAATGCGGTCCCGAATACGTCACCAACCCTGTCTTGGCATATATTGCATTGCTAAGAGCTGTAATATCGGAAAAACCGCAGAAGATTTTCGGATTCTTTTTAATCAAATCATAATCCAGATAGTCTAAAATCTCCATGCAATTAACACCGCCGATAACCGTCAAAATCGCATCTACTGACTTGTCAGCAAAAGCCTCATTCAAATCATCTGCTCGCGATTTTATCGAAGATGATAGATTCTCATCACATTCTTCAACATTTTTGCCGAAAGAAACCGTCAAACCCAATTGCGCCAAACGTTCTTTTGCAATTTTGCGACAGTCCTCTTTTATAAGCTGCATACTGCGTGAAGGCGCAATAACTCTGATATGTGAACCCGAATGTAATTTTGCTGGTATCATTTTTTTGCCTTTCATAAAAAATTTTCAATTCATGTCGAAATTCTATCAACCAGAAGTTAAAACAATATAAATAAACTTTCTACCAAAAAAAGAGCAGCCTCTCGACTGCTCTTTTTTTTCATTATGCGACTAATCTTAGTCAACAATGTTAACTTTACCGCCGGCTTTTTCAATTGCCGCAACTGCAGCTTTAGAAGCTGAGTTTACAGAAACATTAACCGCAGTTGTAACTGCACCGCGGGCCAACAAACGAACTCCGTCGTAGGTTTTATTAACGATACCGGCCTTAGCCAAAGCTTCCAAATCAACGTTGTCAGCTTTCAATTTACCGGCATCAATAGCGGTTTGCAAGGTATCCAGATTTACAACCGCAAACTCTTTGGCAAACGGATTCTTAAAACCACGTTTTGGAAGTCTACGATAAATCGGCATCTGGCCGCCTTCAAAACCATTGATAGCAACACCGCTGCGAGCTTTTTGACCTTTTTGACCATGGCTTGAGGTTTTGCCCTTGCCACTGCCAATTCCGCGGCCAACTCTGATGCGGTTCTTTGTCGCTCCATAGTTGTCTTTCAATTCATTAAGTTTCATTTTTTTCACCTAACTTTTAATATTCGGAGAAGAGCCTCAAGCTTTCCCAAGGCTCTTCACCCCGAAAAATTAATCTACAATTTTAACCAGATGAGGAATTTTATTAACCATTCCTCTGATTGCCGCAGTATCTTCCAACTCAACAACCTTATTCATTTTGTTCAAGCCAAGGCCGATAAGAATAGCCTTTTGCTTGGCCGGACGGCCGATCGGGCTTGCGATCTGCTTAACTTTTATAGTTTTATTTGCCATCGATTAAGCCTCCTCTTTCTCTATTTTAGCATTGGCCGAACCTTCTCTGCGGCTTACAATATCGCCAACTTTTTTGCCTCTCTTAGCAGCTACCATTCTTGGAGAATTGATAGAAGTAAGAGCATTAAAAGTGGCTTTAATCATATTGTAAGGATTGTTAGATCCCAATGATTTAGCAACCACGTCCTGCACTCCCAAAACTTCAAAGATTGCGCGCATCGGACCACCGGCAATAACTCCGGTACCGGCAGGAGCAGTTCTTAACAAAACTTTGCCGGCTCCAAAACGCCCCTGAATATCGTGATGCAGAGTTCTGCCCTCACGCAAAGGAATGCGAACCATATTTTTCTTAGCTTCGTTAGTGGCCTTGGTAATAGCCTCCGGAACTTCTGCAGCTTTACCTGAACCAAAACCGACGCGTCCTTTCTGGTCACCAACTACGACAACCGCAGCAAAAGACATTGTGCGTCCGCCTTTAACGGTTTTAGCCACACGGTTAATATGAACCAGTCTCTCGACCAATTCTTCTTTTTTTTCTGTTTTACGACGATCTACAGCTTGTGTCATATCAACCTCCTAGAATTTCAAACCAGCTTCACGAGCTGCATCAGCCAAAGCCTTAACGCGACCATGATAAATGTAACCACCGCGGTCAAATACCACTTCGCTTACACCTGCTTTCAAAGCTCTTTCGGCAACAGTTTTACCAATAACACCTGCTGCGGCAACTGTAGAAGTTTTTTGAACATTTCCTCTTACTTCTTTATCCAATGTGGAAGCCGAAGCAACAGTCGCGCCTTTAGCATCGTCAATAATTTGTGCGTAGATATGCTTACCGCTGCGAAAAACTGACAATCTCATCTTGCCGTTTGCTGCGTTTCTCAAAGCTGTTCTAACGCGTGCTTGTCTTTTCTTAAACAATTTTCTTGGCGTATTCATTAAACTTATTCCTTACTTTTTCTTGCCTTCTTTGCGACGAACATATTCATCAGTATATCTCACGCCTTTGCCTTTATATGGCTCGGGTTTTCTATACTCGCGAATTTTGTCGGCAACTTGGCCTACAAGTTGTTTATTTGCACCGAAAACAGTCAACTGTGTCGGTGAAACACATGTAATTTTAATACCTTCGGGAGCTTCATAAATAACATCATGAGAAAAACCCAAAGACAATACCAACTTGTTTGAGCCTTCCATTCTGGCTTTATAACCTACACCAATCAATTCCAACTGTTTGGTAAAGCCTTCGCTTACACCTTTTACAATCGAATTAATTTGAGCGCGGGTTGTACCCCACAAGGCTCTTGATTGTGATGATTGGCTCAATGGCGCAACCACCACTTTGTTTTCTTCCAATTTGGTGCTGACGTAATTACTGTCAAAAGTAAAAGACAACTCTCCGTTCTTGCCTTTAGCAAAAACAGTATTGTTTTCAATTTTAACTTCAACACCTGCAGGGATAACAACTGGATATTTTCCAACTCTAGACATACCAATTCTCCCTTAAAAT
>CADBMA010000157.1 GCA_902795665.1 uncultured Rhodospirillales bacterium | reverse complement strand
TGGTTAAATATTTTCCTAAAATAGATGTCGGATTCATTTTATATCGGCCTCTTTTTTTAGTTCTGCAACAAAGGTTTTTAATCCGTGTAGCTGACGCACTCGTTTCATGCGTTCGCCGGAAATAATGCGGCGGATTTTTTCAACCGTATCTTCAAGATTGACATTGACGACGACATAGTCAAATTCTTCCCAATGCTCAATTTTATCCATAACCATATTCATACGTTTTTCAATAACTTCGCGGCTATCGGTTCCGCGGTTTTCGAGACGGCTGCGCACTTCTTTGATTGATGGCGGGAGCATATAAATTGTTACTACATCATCGGGAGCTTTTTGGCGCATTTGGCGGGCGCCTTCCCAGTCAATATCAAAAATCACATCTTCGCCGACATTTAAAAAACTATCAACTTCTGAACGCAAGGTGCCATAACGATTGCCGTATTGTGAATCTACATATTCATAAAAAGCATCTTCGGCTTTGTATTTGTCATATTGTTCATCAGAAACAAAATAGTAATCAACGCCATCTACTTCATTGTGGCGGGGCGGGCGTGTGGTTACGGAGATTGAAAATTTTAATTTGTCATCACGTCTTAATAATTCTTTGATGACGGTGCCTTTGCCGGTTCCGGACGGCGCCTCAATTAAAAACATTGCACCACGGCGCACATTACGCAAATAATTGATAATATCTTCCATTTTGTTACTCCATATTCTGCACTTGTTCTCTAAATTGTTCAATTGTAGCCTTTAGGTCCATACCTAAATTGATAATTTCAATATCAGCGGCTTTGGAGCAAGTTGTGTTTGCTTCACGATTTAGTTCTTGGCACAAAAAATCCAATCTTCGGCCTATTGCTCGCCCGCTTGCAAGCAGTTCTCGGGCGGTTTTAATGTGAGCTTGAAGTCTGTCGGTTTCTTCTCTAATGTCTGCACGATTGACCAAAAGAACAATCTCTTGCGCCAAACGTTCTTCACTAACGCTGATATTTTCTTCGCAAAAGTCGGCAATCTGTTGCTTTAGTTTTTGGGCAATGCGAGTTGGAAGGTCGGAAGATTTTGCGATTATGCTGTCAACAATCAGTGTGATTTTATCTAAAAGCGAGTGCAGAGCGGTTGCAATTTTTTCTCCTTCGCGTTGGCGGTCATTTTGCAAGTTGGCGCAGCATTTTTCAAATCCAATCAATAAATTTTGACATAGTTCGTTTGTTTGTTCGTCGGTTAGTGATTTTTTTTCAATTTCAATTATGCCGTTAATATTAAGCAATTCACCCATTGTCGGCATTTGTATGTTGTTTTTTTGGCAGAATGTTTGCGATATTTCAAATAAACGAGCCAGCAAATCGTCATTTATTTTCAAATCACGATTATTATTTTCGCTTTTAATTTCTAAATTTACACTGATATTTCCGCGTTCAAAATATTTTTGGGCAATATTGCGTAGGTCCGGAGCAATAAACTCTAATGTCGATGGAAGCTTGGTTTTGAAATCGAGATTTTTTCCATTGACGCTTTTTATCTCAAATGCCCAACTGAAAATATTTTCGCCTATCTCGCATTGCCCTTGTGTGCGGGCAAATCCGGTCATACTTGATATATTCAAAAAAGTTCTCCCCTAAATTAAAATATCTGTTATTATATCCGTAAAAGGTTAACAATCAATGGATAAAAACATGAGTTCAAAATTTGAGAATATATTAATTACCGGTGCGTCATCTGGAATTGGGGAGGCGCTTGCGGTTTATTATGCCGAAAATGGTGCCAAAAATTTATTTATTTGCGGGCGCAATGCAGAGCGTTTGGAGCGTACGTCGCAGCTTTGCCGCCAGCACGGGGCATCTGTTTATACTAAGGTTCTTAATGTTACGGATAAAAGTTTGGTCGATGAATGGGTGAAAGAGTGTGATAATATTGCAGCTTTGCAGCTGGTAATTGCAAATGCCGGAGTTGCCACGCTTGAAGAAACAACCGAAAATGTTTATAATACGTTTAATACCAATATTTTTGGAGTACTGAATACAATACATCCGGCATTGGATATTTATAAACAGCGTTCGGACAGTGGTCCGCGCGCTATTGCAATTTTGAGTTCTATTGCCGGATATCATGGCTTGGCGGCCTGTCCGTCATATAGTGCCAGTAAAGTTTGTGTAAAAGCGTATGGTGAAGCTTTGCGCGCTGCATTAATTGACAGCGGTATTCAGGTTAATGTTATTTGTCCCGGATTTGTGAAATCACGCATTACGGATAAGAATACTTGTCCGATGCCGTTTTTTATGTCAGCTGAAAAAGCAGCAAAAATTATTGCCTGCCGTTTAGAAAAAAATGTCGGACTTATTGCTTTTCCGTGGCCGATGCGATTGGCAACATGGTTTGTTTCAATTTTACCTAATTGTATCAGTAACTATATATATGCCAAGCTTCCGCATAAAGTTTGATAGCAATTATTTAGCATTTTCAACATAGCGTTTGACCATCTCAGCGGCTTTGATGAAGTATTCGGTGCTGTGTCCTGCAATATCATCTCTGGTAATGCGGCAATGTTCTAAAGTGTAACTATTGTCCTGATTGCGCTTAATGCCTTCAATTTCAACAGATGGATATTTGCCGGTAAGCAATTGAATAAAGTCGTTAATTTCGACTTCGTATAATCCGGCAACTTCTTCAGGCTGTAAAACTGCATCATGCGGAGATACGTCAACCATGGCCACATAAACCATCTGAAATTCTCGGTTATGGATTCCTCCGCCATCGTAAATTTCTTTAGAAGTAAAGAGTTTTACAATATCATTTTTGTTTAACTGCAATCCTAATTCTTCTTGAATTTCACGATATCCATCTTTTACTTCTTCGCCGGCGCGGATATGTCCGGCTGCAGATACGTCAAATTTATTGGGAAAAATATCCTTGTTTGGGGTGCGTAGCTGCAACCATAATAATATTTTTTCGTCAGGAGTACGACGCGCCAGCCAGCAATGAAATGTTTTGTGCCACAAGCCTTCGCGATGGGCTTGTGATTTCATGGCGGTTCCCAAAAAAGTCATATCTTCGTCAAAGATATCTACCAGTTCATCAGCCATATCAATAAAGTCTCCTAATCCAGATAATATTCTATGGTAGAAACGACTCTTACTTTCTTTTCAATACTGTTCATTTCCATGGCATTTGCGGTTTGTTCTCTGGGCAGTACTGAAAAGACACCCTGACTGGCATTGCGGATTTTTCCGACTTTAGTATTTGAACTTTTGGCAAACTCGTTAGCGGCAATGGAAGCATTTTTGGTGGCTTCTTCAAGCATTTGCGGTTTGATGCTGTTGAGTTTGGTAAAAATATATGAAACCGGATTATAATTGTTGCTATCAAAAACAATTCCGGCGGCAATCAGGGAGCCTGTAGAGTTGACAGCCTTTTCTACCAAATCGACATTTTGAGATGTAACCTGTATGCTTTGGGTTAGGATATAACGGGCAGACGCATTTGTATCGCTGTTATACGGGTTGGCCATGCGGTCGTTGGTTTCGGTGCGTTTTACGGCAACTTCTGTTTCGTTAAAACCAAACTTGTTTAAGAAAGCGATGATGGTTTTTTGTTGTTTTTCCATTTGTGACTGTGCCGCGGGCAGGTCGTTTCCGGTAACAACATATTTAATGTCCCATACACCCAAGTCGGCGCGCACATCCATTTCGGATAGGCCTTTGACAGTTACAAAATTTAGGTTCATTTTAGATTTGTAATAGTAATATCCGGGGAAAAAACCACCTAGAGTAATACCGGTGGCCAATATGGCGGACGATACAATTTTGTTGATTTCTGACATTAATTTTCTCCTATATTTGTTTATATTTAATATCACCGATTTAAATTATTAGCAATAGTTCAACAAAAAATATTATAAAAAGTATTGACGAAGCTAAAAAGTTCGGCTAAATATAACTCGAATTTGTTATGGAGAGTTGGCAGAGCGGTAATGCAGCGGATTGCTAATCCGTCATCGGTAACTCCGATGCACAGGTTCGAGTCCTGTACTCTCCGCCACTT
>CADBMA010000156.1 GCA_902795665.1 uncultured Rhodospirillales bacterium | reverse complement strand
ATGTCAAATGGCAAAACCTTTTCACTTTTTACGTCACGGCTCAATGCTGATTTGAAATGACTATACACCACTTCGCAAACATCAATCTTGTTGTCATTAAACATACCGATAATTTCGTCAGCCAGAGCCTCAGCTTCGCAATAGTTTACACCTTGGTTAACAACCGATTCGGCATTACGGACAATCAGATTTTTATAATTGCGTTTCAGCATATTATACCCTCTGGCGCCCAAAGTAATCAATTGAACTTCTTTGCCTTCGGCTTTCAGTTGTTCAATTCTGGCCATGGCAACCTTACCGATAGAGCTATTATAGCTTCCGCACAGACCTTTATCTGATGATAAAATCACTAACAAATATTTTTTATTCTCAGATTTCGGAAGGCATAAGCCATGTTCTTTAACCGGCAGTCCTTTTTCGGCTGACAAAGTATGCATACGGCACATAACACTGGTAATTGTGTTATATAATGTTTGACGATAATCTTTGTTTTTGAGCAAGACGTCCTGAGCTCTCCGCAACCGAGAAGCGGCAACCATTTTCATTGCCGAAGTAATTTTTTCGGTTGATTTAACGCTGGATATTCGGCTGCGTAGCTCTTTTAAACCTGCCATTTTAAGCCGCCTTTTCTTGTTTGAGGAATTTTGCCGTAAATGCGGTATAAAAATCGGTCAATTTTTGGTCTAGCTCTTTAGAAATTACTTTTTGTTCTTTAATTTCTTCAAGAAAATCGGGGTGTGATGTCTTTATCTCACGGAGAGCTGATGCTTCGAAGGATTTGACATCGTTGGTTTCGATTTTATCCAAAAATCCTCGAATACCCGCAAAAATCACTACAACTTCTTCAGCAACGCCAAGCGGAGAGTTAACTGGCTGTTCAAGCAATACAGTTAATCTTTCGCCTCTGGCCAAGAGCTGTTTGGTTGAGGCATCAAGATCGGAAGCAAATTTGGCGAATCCGGCCATTTCACGATATTGAGCTAAATCAAGCTTAATTTTTCCGGCGACCTGTTTCATAGCTTTAATCTGAGCAGCAGAACCCACACGGCTGACGGATATTCCCACATTTACTGCCGGACGAATTCCTTGATAAAACAGCGAAGTTTCCAAGAATATCTGGCCATCGGTAATTGAAATTACGTTGGTAGGAATGTATGCCGATACGTCTCCGGCTTGAGTTTCAATTACAGGTAGGGCTGTCAAAGAACCTGCGCCTTTTTCATTACTCATTTTAGCGGCGCGCTCCAGCAGACGAGAGTGCAAATAAAAGACGTCACCCGGATATGCTTCACGCCCTGGCGGACGACGGAGCAACAATGACATTTGACGATATGCCGTTGCTTGTTTGGACAAGTCATCATAAAAAATCACTGCATGCATTCCGTTATCACGAAAATATTCACCCATTGCACAGCCCGAATAAGGAGCAATAAACTGCAATGGCGCTGCATCGGAAGCGGTGGCAGCCACAACAATTGTATAATCCATTGCGCCGTGAGCCTTGAGTGTTTGTACAACTTGAGCCACGGTAGAACGTTTTTGTCCGACGGCAACATAAATGCAATAAATTTTATCTTTTTCTGATTTTACCTGTTCGTTAATATGTTTTTGGTTAATGATTGTATCAACGATAATTGATGTTTTTCCAGTTTGGCGGTCTCCAATAATGAGCTCACGCTGACCGCGACCAATCGGAATAAGAGCATCAACGATTTTTAATCCGGTTTGTACCGGTTCGCAAACACTCTGTCTATCAATAATACCGGGGGCTTTCAGTTCTGAATGACGCATTTCATCTGATTTGATTGCGCCAAGGCCGTCCAAAGGCTCACCCAAAGCGTTAACAACGCGTCCCAACAGCTGTTTTCCGACCGGTACGCTGACGATGGTGTTGGTGCGTTTGACGATATCACCTTCTTTAATTCCGGTATCATCGCCAAAAAGAACCACACCGACGTTATCTTCTTCCAAGTTCAGAGCCATACCCTTAACACCGTTTGGAAACTCAACCATTTCATTATAGCGAACGCTATCCAAACCATAAACACGGGCAATTCCGTCACCTACTGATAACACGCGACCAACTTCGGTAACATCTGCACCTGCCCCTGCTTCGGCAATTTTGGCCTCTAAAATCGAGGCAATTTCACTTGCTCCAGACATTTTATAAAGTTCCTTTCATCAACAATTCCAAACGATTTAATTTTCCTCT
>CADBMA010000155.1 GCA_902795665.1 uncultured Rhodospirillales bacterium | reverse complement strand
CGCTTCGGTCAAAGTATTTGTAACGCTTGTTGCGCGTCGCTCTCGCTAGCTTACAAACTAACAAATTCTTTTCAAGACCTCCAAAAACTTGACATTAAGTCAACTTTTTGTAGCTCTTGCCCAAAGCAAGCGCGGCTGTCAGGCTGAGCTAAGTCCCGAATATGAAACTGGACTACTTTTAACAACAAAAATATAATTTGGCAATAGATTTTTTTGATTTAAATTAACTTTGTGTATTTTATTTCCATCATTTGTTGGTTAAAACTTCAATATCATAAGGAAAATTTATATCAACACAAACATCTTCATCAGCCTGAACCAAAGTGGTATAATCAAAATGTTCGATAAAAATAGTGCGCAAATGGGCATTTTCAGGTACCAGTTCCGCTTGTTGATACAAACTACGACTCCATAGAATCGGGTTATATTTTTGACCATTAAATGAGGTAATACACAATTGACGTTCTTTGTCGCGTTCAAATGATTTAATCATTTTGTTGATATGAGATGAGGTTATCATAGGCATATCTGCAGGTATTAGTAATGCACCGTCGCAAAATGAAGGAACCGAATTTACGCCGAGTTTTATTGATGTTTTGACACCGGAGGCATAGTCATTGTTGCGCAAGATATTGATATCTAAGTTTTCGAGATGCTCTTCCAATTCTTCAGCGCGATATCCGGTTACAACATATATCGGAGTAGCTTTGGATTTTATGGCAGCACGTACCGCACGCATGAATAAAGGTTCGCCATCAAGGTCGACCATCAGTTTGTTTCGACGAGTTCGGGAACTGGTTCCGGCGGCCAAAATTATTGCAGCAATGTGAGCGTCGTTAGCGTCTTTTTTGAGGTTGGATTCTGGAGTTATAATACTGTCTTTCTCTTCATCTGTTAGTTTAATATCATCAGGCAACATATTGTTTATATGTTTAAAATCTGTTTGTGATAATCTATCTTTTTTGATGGCGGTTTTAATAAATGTGTCTACTTGTGGAGATGAAACTTTATCATAATGATAAGGCAAAACGATAATTTTGCTATCTTTTTTGGTGGCTATCATTAAATCGGGAAGCATATCTTGTTGAATGTTTGAGCAAACAATGTTATCGGCAGATGCTCTGAGTGCGGCTGGAACAGTATCCTCGGCACAGCTGCATGGTTGTCCTGATATAACAAAAACTAAAGATGCTTTGGAGGCGGCTTCAGAAATTGCTGCAGCGGTATCAGTATATTCATGTTCGCAATAAAATTCTGATTTAAACTCCAGTTGAAGCTTTGAAAAATTTTTAAGTAATTGTTTAACTGTGTTCACGAAGTGTTTGTTTTCAGATGAATCTTTATAAAATTGAGTGTAGACTATGGCGGCCGTTGTACTCTTTTGTTCTTCTATTTTTAACAAACTTTCATTTCCGGATAAGCGGAAGATGATATCGTCGATTAAACTTTGTTCAACGATGGGGCTGCGCAATTTTATGCTGCCGATAACATCGCCTTTTTTGACATTTTTATACGGAGATACGGTGTTTAGCATCAAATATTCGTTCATGCGATTGAACTTATTCAAACGGTCATCGCTGCAAATAAATGTTCCGTCTTTGTTAGCAACAAGTTTGCAGCTGTTGGAGTCTTTGGGCAGTGTATATACAAGGTTTTTGCCGCATATTTGCGGGGCAATCATTCCCAGAGCAGCAGACGCTGTTATATCTCCAGCCTCAGTCTGAATGCCGGTAATCTTTTTTATGCCCAATACCTTTAGAAACAAAATATCATCACGATTGAGAGCGTGTCCTTGGCGTATAACTTTATCCTCAACTCGGATATCGTTTAATAAAACAATACCTTCGGCTGCGGAAATATCAAACTCACTGATTTTCATGCAAAAAACCTTATCATACAGATTATATTTGTTTATTGTAGCTATAAAATAGAGGTGCGTCAATAATAATATCTTGTTGACGATGATGATATTTGTTGCTAGTCTGCAGCAAACAACAACAAGGAGGTTAATATGAAAAAAATAATGACTATATTGGCAGCAACTGCCGCTCTGGCTGCGTGTGAAAATATGGACTTGTCGAAATATACAACCGCAAGCGCTAATGATTCTGTTAAGACTCGTCTTCGTGCATGCATATTGAGTGAAGCAACAGCAAAAGTTCAGGCCGGAACTCTGTTGGCAAATGGTCTGAGTGCCGCTGCTGACGAGATTAGTACAAATTGCATTAAAAAATTGGCCCTGCAATCTGCCGGATTGGATACAGAAGCCAATTCTACGGCTACTTCAATTCTTAGCAATTTGATGAATGGAAACGCAGCCAAATAACCTAATAAAATAAAAATCATTTAGAGCGCTTCGGCGCTCTTTATTTTTTTTATAAAAAATACTTGCATTTTATTTGCAATTAGGGTATGTTTCAGGCACTTCCGAGAATGATGACTGTATAAAGTCACGTTTCGCCTTGTTTTTTTTAGGTGGAAAACTATCGGGACAATAATATAAACTAAAATAGGATAAAAAAATGAAAAGTATTGTAAAAGCAAAGAAAAAGACTAATCGCAGCCTGCATGCCAATTTGTGGGGTGATCCGAAGAGCCCGTACCTC
Organism: uncultured Rhodospirillales bacterium; assembly: GCA_902795665.1. Classification (GTDB taxonomy): domain Bacteria; phylum Pseudomonadota; class Alphaproteobacteria; order RF32; family CAG-239; genus JAFUYI01. The sequence goes on along the minus strand of CADBMA010000155.1, from coordinate 1,525 downwards.
AAACGTGAATATGGTCCGGGACAACATGGTGCTCGCAAGAAAAAACTTACTGACTATGGTACTCAGCTGCAAGCTAAACAGAGATTGAAAACTTATTACGGCAATGTTTCAGAAAAACAATTTGCTAAGTACTATGCCGAAGCTATTCGTCGTCGTGGCGATGCCGCTGAGAACTTGGTAGGTATTTTGGAATCTCGTTTGGATAACTTGGTATATAAATCAAAATTTGTTCCAACTATTTTTGCTGCTCGTCAGTTTGTTAATCACGGACATATTTTGGTTAATGGTAAAAGAGTAAATATTCCTTCTTACATGGTTAAGGTTGGCGATGTTATCTCTGTTAAAGAGAAGTCTAAGCAGATGGCTATGGTTGTTGCCGCTGTTGAGTCTAACCTTCATGAAGTGCCTTCTTATCTGGAAGTTGATAACAAAAAATTGGAAGCTAAATATACATTTGTTCCGAAATTTGAAGATATTCCATATGCTTCTCTTATGGAACCAAACATGGTTATCGAGTTCTACTCCAGATAATAGACCAGAAATTGGATTGCAAAAAAACAGGGCGTTGTCCCTGTTTTTTTTGTATGAAAAGTGGAGTGTATTTTTGTATGGCGGTTGCAGCAATTTTTCGCTGTTTGAAAATGTTATTGATAATCAATAATGTTTATGTTATATATTGGGCAGATCAAAGGAGAATAATATGGGATATTCTATCGGACAAGTTGCGAAAAAAACCAATCTAAGCACATATACGTTACGTTATTATGAAAAAGAGGGGCTGTTGCCTTTTGTTAAGAAGAACAGCTCAGGGTTGCGTGTGTTTTCGGATAATGATTTGAACTGGTTGTCAATGATTGAATGTCTTAAAGAAACCGGTATGCCTCTTAAAGGGATTAAACAATATATAGATTGGTTTGTGGAGGGAGATTCTACGCTTGTTAAGCGTTTAGATATGTTTAAACAGCAAAAAATCAGAATTGAAGAGCAGATAGCAATGCTGCAGAAGAATATGAATCGTATCAATTATAAAATAGAACTGTATGAGCAGGCTGTGGCAAAAGGGTCGCTAGAACAGGTGCTGAAGTCAAAAAAATATTGATTGCAGATATTTATTAAGGTTTGATACGTCGAACATCTTTCCGTGCTGATAGAACTTGGTAGAGCGTGTCAAGATACTCAATATTAGGTTGACAGTTCCATATCTTGCAACAGATATAGCGATAAAAAATCCTTTGGCAGTATGGGTGTTTTTGTGTCTTTTTTACCAATTTCCAATAGGCGGACAATGCGCGTTTGTACATTAAATGCATTGCCTTTTCAGAAAGTTGGGTATTGTCCTTAATTGCCCAATAATAGGCCATGAAGCGATCGTGATCGAGTTGGATTTTGTTGCCGGAAAAATTGCCAATTTCTTCCGGAACCAGTACAACATCTGCATCCATTTTTGCAATACCTGAGGCATAAATAGCAGAGCGCAAGGGGATGGACTCATCCTGAATGAAGGCGCGTTCGTCAGCACCTCCGG
>CADBMA010000154.1 GCA_902795665.1 uncultured Rhodospirillales bacterium | reverse complement strand
GCAATGAATGGTAATAGTATTTGATTGGGATTGATGTAAATTTTTCTACTTAATAAACCAAGAATTGCATTAATTGCCAACATCCACAATACCTCAAGCACAACAACCAGATATGCCACTTTGCCACTGCTGTGCCAAGGCGAAATTTCAAAATCTGCGGTATATATAATAAATGTATTGTAAATTAATGTAAGCAACGCCAAGTTGAGGACTATATATAGCGCACGGTATATTTTGGGGTTGTTAACCCAGAAAATTGTCAAAATCAATAAGGTGAAAATGATGATAAAAGGCATTGTTGTTTCTTTCTGATTTTATTGATTGGTCCATTCAATAAGTGAATATAATTCTTTGCTTTGCGGCAACTGAAAATGCCACCATTCAGATTTGATACCCTCAAAACCGGCATCAAACATAATTTGCCGTAAAAGACTGCGATTTTTTATGGCTTCTTCGTATCCAAGGGCATAAAAATCGCTTGCAGCTTTGGCAAAATGAAGATAAAAGTCATCCGTTTTTCCGCTGGCTATTTGTTCGGCATATTTTTTTTCATAGGCGTCAATTTCAGTCGGAAATAAGAGGTTGTTTCCATGTTCATCTGCAAGACAGCAATCAAGCGCGGTGCCATAGCAGTGCAGAGAATTTTCAGCTTTGGAGGCAAAAAGCCCTTTAACCGGCAACACCTCTAATATGCGATTGTGAGCGACCGGAGGGCGATAAGCGTCTCGGATGCGCAGCTTAAGGCGGATGTTTTTTAGTATGTGGGCAACTTTTTCCAATTTTGCCACCGCGTCAGCGTGAAGATATGCTTTTGCGCCAAAACCAACCTCCATATATATCGGATGACAGGTTATGTTTTCTGGTGTTGCGTACATCATGTCGATTATGAAAGTGTCATTTTCTAATTTTAACAAATTGTTTTTTTGCCAGAAATTTTGCATTTTTTATCCTTTCTGTTGCCAACTGCCTGTTGAATCTTGTTGCCAATAAAAAAGGGTGATTTCATGTTGCTTGAGTTCACGCCATAGAGCTCTTGATTTTTCTAGACTTTGGGGCGAGTTGCCGTCAAAAATATTAAAAACACGCTCAAATTTTGAAAATTCTTCAATGTTTGCGTCGGCTCCGTCAACCAAAAATAAAAAAAGCGCATCGTTTGGTATATCGTTCTCATGTGTAAGCCATATCGGTTGAATTTCCGCAGACCCATCTTTTTTGCTACCATGAGGGAGAAAAGATTGCTCATCATATGTCCAGAGCAAACTATTTAGAAACTCTACCCGCTCCTCATTGCCAACGCGTACAACAATTTTTTTGCCTGTAGCGTATGCTTTTTCAAGAAGCTTGGGCAAAACATCTTCCAATTTATGATGCTGCAAATGATAAAAATCAACTCTACTCATGCTTTTTTAACTTTGTAGAAACGTTAATGATTGTTCCTTCGGTATCTTGAAGAGTTAGGGCCAGCGGACGATTGTTTTCATGCCGTGCCTCACGAATGTATTCAAGAGCTGCTTCGGTGGTAAAGACTTCTTTTTTATCTATTTTTAGGATAATATCTCCTTTTTTTATGCCTTGCAATGCTGCATCGGAATTGGCTTCAACACTTTCAATAATCAGCCCCATTGCTGTGGGCGGAAGGTTGAAACGTTGTATTGTTTCCGGAGTTATTTCGCTCATTTTTATGCCGGTTTCATAAGAAATACGAGAGTTGTCCGGCATTTTTGCAGGGTCTTTCGGAGGTGAAATTTTTGGAGCAGAAGGCATTTCTTTAATTGTGACGCTTTTGGTAATGACCTTGCCGTTACGAAGTATAATTAAAGAAACATTTTTGCCGATAGGACTTTCTGCAATTTGACGCGAAAAGTCTTTTGAGCTATTAATCTCATTATTTCCTAAACTCATGATAACGTCGCCGACATTAATTCCAGCTTGTTCTGCGGGGCTGTTTTCGCTTATTGATGTAATAATTACGCCTTGATTATCCTGCAAATCAAGATTGCGAGCAGTTTCTTTGGTGTTGCTTTTGACTGTAACGCCAATCCATCCGCGCTTTACTTTTCCATTTTGTTCTAATTGGCCGGCAATCCAACCGGCGGTGTTTATTGGGATTGCAAAGCCAACACCCATGTTGGCTCCGGTTGTGGAGAATAATGCGGTATTGATGCCTATGACTTCTCCTTTCATATTGAACATGGGGCCGCCGGAACTTCCTTGGTTTATAGAGGCATCGGTTTGAATAAAATTGTCATAAGGACCAGCCGCAATATCTCGTGATTTGGCAGAAATAATGCCGGCGCTTACGCTACCGCCCAGCCCAAAAGGGTTGCCGATGGATAATATCCAATCGCCAATCCGTAAATCGTCAGAGTTTCCAAAGACAACTTTATCAAGCTCAAAAGGCGGCTCAATTTTAATCAGAGCCAAGTCAGTTTTTTCATCGCCGCCAATAACTTCGGCCTCAACCTCAGTATTGTCAAACAGAACAACGTTTATAATGCTGGCGTTTTCAATAACATGATAATTTGTGATAATATATCCACGTTCATCAATAATGAAACCGGATCCTAAGGCTTGCCGTGTTTCAGATATTTCACCATCGTCAATTTGGGCGGCTGCGGTTTCACCATCGGCGTCATCCGGCAATGTTAATCCAAGCTTTTCAACCTGCTGAATTGTTGAGATGTTAACAACTGTAGGCAACAGGCGTTCTGCTAAATCAGCAAAAGATGGAAAGCCATATTGAGCTTGCGCGGAAGATGAAAAAATCATCAAGAATAAAAAAGCATAAAATTTTCTTTGCATTTTTTACTTCATAGCCTTTCTAAAAAATTGAAAAAACTCACTATCCGGAGATAATACCATAGAAGATTTTCCGTCGGCTAAGGCTTTTTTGTAAGCTTCCAGAGAGCGATAAAAATTGAAGAAAGCAATATCTTGTCCGGCAGCTTTGTTCCATATTTCAATGGCTTTTTCATC
>CADBMA010000153.1 GCA_902795665.1 uncultured Rhodospirillales bacterium | reverse complement strand
TAAAATTTCTTCATTATGGCTCCTATATTCTAATCTTTTGCGATTGTATTCTATTTTTATGTTGATTACAACGATTTTAATAACGAACAGAATCGGCATATTGTTCATAAACCTGTGGATTTTAATATTTTGTTAACCAAAGTAAATGTTTTGTTTTTGCACGATATTTTTTTATGTTAAAAAAATTATCCACTAGGCCGATTTTTAAAATGACGTGTTTATAAACAGATAGCTTTGTCAATAGTAAAAATATTTTTTTGTGGCTTGGAAAAATAGAATCTTTATTGCACAATTATTCCTATAAATGAAATGTAAGGCTTACATTTTTTTGAATATAAAAAATGTTGTGCATACTATATTTAGTTTATTTACTTTTTCTTAACACTAGATATAGTATACCAAGACTTAAATAACACAAAACTATAAACAGAAGGAAGAACAAATAAATGTCCAACCATGAATATGAAGCCTCAAAGGTTAAAAATAATTTTAGAATTGCTAGTATAACCAAAAGAGATGGCACCTTAGTTCCATTTGACAGCGACAAAATTTTTAATGCGATTCGTAAAGCCGGAGAAGCAACCGGAGAATTCGGTGAGCAAGAAAGCTATTTGCTAACCGGTCAGGTTTTAAAAGTTTTAGAGCATAAATTTGTTGAAACTTTACCGTCAATCGAGAATATTCAAGATATTGTTGAACAAGTTTTAATTTCATCTAACTACTTTGCGACTGCAAAATCATATATCTTATATCGTGATCAGCGCACACGCGCCCGTGGTGATCAAAAAGTTGTGGTAGATGTTGAGAGCTCAATCAATGAATATCTTGAGAGATTGGATTGGCGCGTTAATGCAAATGCCAACCAAGGATATTCTAACGGCGGTCTTATTTTGAATGTTTCAGGAAAAGTTACGGCCAATTATTGGCTGAGCCATGTTTATCCGGCAAATATCGGTGAAGCCCATCGCAATGGAGATATCCATATTCATGATTTGGATATGTTGGCAGCATATTGCGCCGGTTGGTCGCTGAAAAACTTGTTGCATGAAGGCTTTAACGGGGTTCCGGGCAAAGCTGAAGCCGGTCCGGCAAAGCATATGTCGGCAGCAATCGGACAAATGGTAAACTTTATGGGTACTTTGCAGAACGAGTGGGCAGGAGCGCAGGCTTTTTCATCGGTTGATACCTATCTGGCTCCATATATCCGCAAAGATAATATGTCTTATGAACAAGTTGAGCAGTGCTTTCAAGAATTGATTTACAATCTTAATGTTCCTTCTCGCTGGGGCTCGCAAACACCATTTACTAACTTTACTTTTGATTGGGTGTGCCCTGATGATTTGCGTGACAAGCATCCGCTTATTGCCGGTGAAGAACAGCCCTTTACTTATGGCGATTTGAAGTCAGAAATGGATATGATTAATAAGGCATATATCACCATTATGATGAAAGGTGATATTAAAGGTCGTCCGTTTACATTTCCAATTCCTACTTATAACATGACGCCTGATTTTCCGTGGGAAGATGAAAATACGGAATTGTTGTTTGAAATGACAGCCAAATATGGTTTGCCTTATTTTCAAAACTTTATCAATTCGGTATTGAAACCGGGGCAAATTCGCTCAATGTGCTGCCGTTTGCAGCTTGATTTGCGTGAGCTTTTGGCAAAAGGTAACGGCTTGTTTGGTTCTGCTGAGCAGACAGGGTCTATCGGTGTTGTTACCTTTAACTGCGCTCGTTTGGGTTATGTATATAAAAATAACGAAACCGGCTTGTTTGCCCGTGTTGATGAGTTGTTGAATATTGCGCGCACTTCTTTAGAGATTAAGCGCAAATTGATTCAGCGTTTGATTGACAATGGTTTGTTCCCTTACACAAAACGCTACTTGGGTACCTTGCGTAACCACTTTTCAACAGTGGGTGTTAATGGCATTAATGAAATGATTGCCAACTATACCAATGGCGAGCACGATATTGCTGATGAATGGGGAAGAGCTTTTGCCGCCAAATTCTTAGATTATATCAGATCCAAATTGGTAAAAATTCAAGAAGAGACCGGTCATATGTATAATCTGGAAGCAACTCCGGCAGAAAGCGCTACCTATCGTTTTGCCCGTGAAGATAAAAAACGTTTTGTAGGTATTATTCAGGCCGGAACAGAAGAGAATCCATATTATACAAACTCTTCTCAGTTGCCGGTAAGTTATACCGATGATCCATTTGAAGCTCTTGAACTTCAGGCGGATTTGCAATCAAAATATACCGGAGGAACCGTGTTGCACCTGTATATGGGACAGCGAATTTCTTCGGCAAAGGTTTGCCGCGATCTGGTTAAACGTGTGCTGACCAACTATCGTCTACCGTACATTACAATTACTCCGACTTTTTCCGTTTGCCCCAAGCACGGATATATTTCCGGAGAACATAAGTACTGCCCGATCTGTGATGAAGAAAAAATGGCAGAAAAAATGAAAGACGCCGCTTCTGTAGAAGTTGCATAAATGCTAACAATATGATACACTAAAAATGGAGAGAAAAATGACAGTTGTAAAAATTGAAGATGTAAAATTGAACGATGCAGAAAGACAGCCTTGTGAAGTTTGGACTCGTGTGATGGGATATCTTCGTCCGGTTTCTGAATTTAATAAGGGTAAAAAATCTGAGTTCTATACTCGCAAATATTTCTCAGAGGCCAAGGCTCAAGCTTCTTTAGGTTGCGGCTGCGGTGAATATATTAATATTGCGGCTGAGTAATTTATGGTCGACAATCCAATTCGAATCGGCGGTGTTGAAACTTTCAGCACCGTCGATTTTCCTGATAAAATAAGCGCAGTAATTTTTATGCAGGGCTGTCCTTGGCGTTGCCCATTTTGCCATAATGCAATTTTGCAAGATTGTAATTATGACAGTGGTTTTGTGTGGCCAAAGTTTGTGGAGTTTTTACAAAGTCGGCGCAAAGTGCTGGACGGAGTTGTCTTTAGCGGCGGCGAGCCATTGGTGCAAGATGGTTTGGAGCAAGCTATCCGTGAGGTTAAGGCCTTGGGATTTGCTATCGGTCTGCATACCGGCGGCTATCGCCCGGATCATTTGCAAAAAATATTGCCGTTACTTGACTGGGTGGGGTTGGATATAAAAGCCCCGCTGAGGGCAGATTGTTATGGACGTGCAATTGGTGTTGATGCGCAATCACAATTGCCGCGAATCGAAAAATCGCTTGATTTGTTGCTGAAAAGCGGGGTGGACTTTGAGTGCAGAACGACCTGTGATCCACGTATTTTGGACATTGATGATATTTTTTCAATCGGTAAGAGTCTATCGCAGGCCGGTGTTAAAAAATATTTTCTGCAAAAATATCGACCTGTTGAACAAGATACAACAACCGAAGATGCGGATTGTGAAAAGTTTTTTCTCAATAAAGATTTATTGTCAGCACTACGGCAGCAGTTTGATGTGTTTGATATTCGCAAATAAAAAATAACCGCCATCGTATTGATGGCGGTTATTTGCGATAAGGAAATTATCTTCCTTCATTGGGTTTCTGTTGCTGCATATTCCGCTGACTATGATTATCATTAGGTTTGCCTAATAATCTTTCGGTTGCTTGGTCAATTTGCTGCTG
>CADBMA010000152.1 GCA_902795665.1 uncultured Rhodospirillales bacterium | reverse complement strand
TGGCTGATATTATATATCGCTACGGCGAAGAGAAAAAATCGCGCCAGATTGCCGCAAAAATTGTTGCCGAACGCCAAAAAGCTCCTATCAACACCACTCGCGAACTTGCGGAAATAATCTATCGAATAATTTATAAAAAAAATAATCAACCCGATCCGGCCACAAGAACTTTTCAGGCGTTGCGCATTGCCGTAAACGATGAATTGGGCGAGTTGGAGCGCGGCCTAAACAGCGGCATCTCTCTTCTGAAAGATGGCGGAAGAATGGTGGTTGTTACATTCCACTCGCTTGAGGATAGGATTGTTAAAAACTTTTTTAATGAAAAATCAGGGCGCAAAGCCAATGTATCACGGTATCTTCCGGAAAAGCAGGAAACCGCTGATATTGTGTTTGCTTATTGTTCTAAGAGCATTAAGCCGACTGCTGAAGAAATACGCGAAAATTCACGCGCTCATTCGGCAAAACTGCGTTATGCAATCAAAAAAATGGAGGCAGAACATGAATAATACCAAATCCGCTGCAATATGTTTATGGTTTACACTGACCATTTTTATGGCATTCGGCACATTTGTAATGAAAAACTATGTCGAAGATTTGGAAAAAGAACTAAATCAGATTAATGCCAAGATAAATGATGATGTAAAGTCAATCCATATTCTGAAAGCTGAATGGAGCCATCTGAATAATCCGGAAAGGCTGCGCAATCTTGCTTCAAAGCATATTGATTTGGAACCGGTGAAAGCCGAACAGATTATTAGTTATGCATCTTTGCCTTTTGATTATGAAGCAGAAACTAACTCTCGCAAAATGCTGGCTCGCCGCAATCTTAACGAGAAGGCTCATTCTGATAACGATCTGCGCAAATTAGCTAAAGCTCAGCGTTAGAGGCATTGATGAAACTGTGGTTTAAGAAAAAAGACAAATTTTATCTTCCCGGCGAGGAAATCAAAGTCAATCGCTCTTTTTCTAACTGCAATATTGAACAAGACCCTCTCTCCAATTGCAAATATCGCATGGGATTTGCAATATTTGTACTGTTTTTGGTGTATTGTATAATCGGTGTCCGCACATTTTTGGTATGCTGGAGTGGCTATAATCCTGAGAGCAGTATTGATGTTGAAGAAAATGAAATGCCGCAAATACAGATTGAAAACCCAATTGCTCGTGCTGATATTGTTGATCGCAATGGAACTATAATTGCAACATCTTTGCCTACCGTAAATCTTTATGCAAAACCTAAGCTTGTACATAACAAAGAGGAAGTCGCTATTCGATTGAGCGAACTGATACCGGATATGACCTATGAAGAAATTCTGGATAGGCTAAATACTAAACGCAAATTTATATATGTTAAAAGAAATCTTTCTCTGGCTCAAAAATATCAGATATATGCTTTGGGTATTGAAGGGTTGGGTTTTGAAAATATGGAAAAACGAGTTTATCCGCATAAGAATTTATTTTCGCATATTTTGGGCAGAACAAATATTGACAATATCGGAATCTCCGGAATTGAAAAAGAACTCAATGAAAGATTGACTACATCTGACGTTCCATTAAAACTAAGTATAGACTCAGGTGTGCAAGATACCATTCGCGATAAGCTGGTTGCCGCTATTGCCAAATTTAATGCCATTGGCGCTTCGGCCATTTTGATAAATGTTAATAGCGGTGAAATTATATCGATGATATCTTTGCCTGATTTTGACCCTAACCAAAACAGTGCTCCGGAAGAACGCGCACAATTTAATTTTACAACCAAAGGATTGTATGAGCCAGGATCCGTACTAAAAATCTTTAATGCAGCAATGGGGCTTGAAAGCGGAAAAATACGTGTTACAGATAAATTTGACGCCACAAAACCGCTTAGACTTCGTTATAACACCATTAAAGACTATCGCGGAGAGAACCGCTGGCTGGATTTGCAAGAAATATTAATTTATTCATCTAATATCGGCTCGGCTCAAATTGCCTTAAAAGTGGGTAAAGATACGCAACAAAAATTTTTGCGCAAACTGGGCTTATTTGATACTGTCAAAGATTTTGAGGTGACGGAAAAAGCATCACCAAGCATTCCTAAGCGCTGGGGAGAAGAAACCACCGCAACCGTTGCCTATGGTTATGGAATTTCCGTTACTCCGCTTCATTTGGTTTCTGCTTTTGCTGCCGTGGTTAATGGCGGAACTTATTATAAACCAACCTTATTAAAGCATGACGAAGCTCCGCATGGCGAAAAAGTGATGTCAGAGCGTACTTCACAACAAATGCGGCAATTGTTGCGCGGAGTGGTGGTTAAAGGCTCCGGCAAGCGCGCAAACGTGGCCGGATATGAAGTGGCCGGAAAAACCGGAACCGCACAAAAACTGGTAAACGGAAAATATATTGATAAAAAAGTAATGACCTCTTTTATCGCCACTTTTCCGGTTTCTAACCCCCAATATGCATTATTTTTAATGATGGATGAACCTAAGGCCAGCAAAGAAACTTTTGGATTTGCAACATCAGGCTGGAATACGGTACCGACTGCCGGCGAAATTATTACTGCGATTGCCCCTCAGCTGAACATCAAGGCCAATTATGACATTGAGGACAAGCGCTCGAAGATGATTGAAGCTGCATACAGCCGCTAATCGTTACAAAGTTCCGTTTCATATTGATAATTTTCGCGGTTATCCAAGCGTTGTTGCTCAATTTGCAAAGTTATCTGAAGACGATTGACCAGAGGACGCACAACCTCTGCATAATTGCTGTTCATGTCATCGGTTATTATATCAGGATCTTCATCGTCAGATGCTGCGCGCACTGTCAAAATATCCAATGATTTTTCAAGTTCCTTTTTGATAATCGGCAAATAGTACTCCAACACCGAAACATTAATCTGTTGATGTTGGTGCTCATGCCGCATAACCATTTGATAGCGGCAAGATTTTTTATCTAAATCGTTACTGATATAAATAATCGGGTTGCGATATCCTATAAAGACATCAACACTTGCCGGAATTACACATATGTCTCCATCAACCGAGCGAGAAATAGTATTTAATGAAACGGACCAATCAACATCGACCAAAGACAAACCGGCCGTAAACATTCCCTCTTCTTTCAGATTGTTTCGAGCAGCCATAATATCAAGGTTTTCACTGTCATAGTCATAATTATATTGCAATCTGCCATATGAACTGCGCAATTTTACTTTGGGACGAATTTGAGCAAACTTTGCACATGGATCGCGGATTTCCGGCGCCTTATCGGCAGGCAAATTATCTACATTTTGAGCCATTGTTGGATTTAAAGCTGCAAAAAAGCAAAATATTAATGTCAAAAATAAATTTTTCATGTATGCTAATCCATATAATATTAATTAGCCTAAGGTTAAAACAGTAATGAATAAATTGCAAATAATAATTTTAACAATAATGTGTTTGGAGGCATTTCATGCCGGAGCGCAAGATTATGTGCGCAAGAATGTGCGTCCGGATTTTTTTATCCCTGAAAAGGAATTTGATAACCAAGAAAAACTTCCTGTTTTTCCGGCGTTGGAAAACGGAACTATAAAAGCAACCGACCAGGGCGTGATGATTAAAACAACAAACAGTAATGAAGCTGTCAAAACGCCCGCTCATCAGGAAAATGAGGTGCGTCCTAGAATGCGTATTCAGGATTTGCGTATGAAGCCGATGCAAACAAGTTCAGAAACTATCGTTGATGAACAAGCTGATGAACAAATTGCAGAAACAAAAATGCCGGCTTCGAAAATGCAAAAATATACACCAGAAGACGGATTGGGAAATGATTTAAACAATGATGCTTCATATATTGCCAAGGAAAAAGCCTATGATGAAGATTTGCAAGCCATGGCTGCAACCAAAAAAATGCCTCATAATCCCCAACTGGAGGCTGACTTAAAGAAAATGAACAGCGACGAAGCTTTTACAGTTGAATAATTTGGGATGGTGATTCAGATATTGACTATAAGCATAAAAAATGCTATTCTGCGCGAAGTAAAAAATTATTAAAATTAAAATTATATGGAAAATTCTTTTAAAAGTTTCAATGTGCCACAGGCGATTGAGATTATGAAACAGGAACACAATCTCCCCATCGTTAAGGAATACCGAAGAAACGGAAAAGGAAAGGTCTTGGCTTACGTTTTGGCTGAAGATCAAATGTCAGCTGACGCGATATGCGACATTCAGGACTATTTGCGTAATATAATTACGCGGTTTATGGCTCCTTTCGCTGTTTCAAGCATAACGTTTTTATTCTCGTGTATACTAGTTATGGAAAACTTGGGAAAAGCTACTTGGAAAACAGTATTGGATTCTCCTGTCGTTACAATATCAGGAATTTGTATGTTAATATGCATCGCATATTTTACATACTTATTCATAAAGATTGTACAGCTAGACAGAACAGTGGGTAGATACATCTGGTTGGCCGACGAACTTTATTTGTATCGGCAAAAAGGCAGAGTATAAACTCTGCCTTTTTCTATAGATCAAACCGTATTAATTATTTGGCTTCATCAATTTTAGACTGAATGTAGCTGGGAGAAGGCTGCAGCATTTCGCCATTCATAATCAAAGTCGGAACACCACCGATTTGGATTTTTTCTTGCAAAATGTTGTTAGCATCAAAAGCTGCATTAACTTTGTCAGATTTCATATCTGCTTTCATTTTTGCAACATCGATACCGGCTTTTTCAGCCAATTCATCAATCATTTTTTCATTCAAAGCCTTTTGAACAGTGAACAAAGCGGTATGCAGCTCTGAAAATTTACCCTGTTCATTGGCAGCCAAAACAGCACGAGCAGCATATTCAGAATAAGGAGCAACAAAAGCTACCGGTCTGTATATAACTTTAACATCGCTGTTTTTAGCAATAATTTGGCTCATATCAGGAAAGAGTCTGCGGCAGTATCCGCAAGCATAATCATAAAATTCAACCATAACAACTTTGGCGTCAGCCGGTCCTTGATATGGAGCATTGTCAGCCAGCAAAGCGGCTTCATTTTCAACAATCAAAGCTTTGGCCTGAGCTTCAGCTTCTTCTCTGGCTTTCATTTCATAAGCTTGCAAAGCATTAATAACATATTCAGGATGTTCTTTAAGAACGGCCTCTACATCAACACCAGCAGCAACCGGAGCTGTTGTTTCTGCCGTTTTTTTGCTGCAAGGCAAATAATCTTTAACCAATGCAACAATGGCTACTAACAAAGCCAAAATAGAAATAAAAAGAGTTTTTTTCATTATACGTTTCCTCAAATATTAATTATGATATCATAAACAAGGATAATTTAGACAACTTGCGTTATGATTACAAGTGAAAAAATCATTTTTTAACTTTTATCAGTTATATTTTTTATAATGAAATTTCAGTTTGAGAGGCAATATGTTTAAAATTAAAATTTCGATTTTTTCAAAAACCAAAGAATTAGAAAACAAAATTGATTGTTTTCACGACAAAATCATTGATTCTGCAACCCTTTTTCGCAAAGCAATCAAAATATTCTTAACCGTTGATGATTTTGATGAATATCGTTCGGTTAATAGGCAAATTAAGGCAGTTGAACATGATGCGGACAATTTGCGCCGAGATATTGAAAATCAACTTTATGCTCATAATTTATTGCCTAATTTACAGGCCGATGTTTTGCAGCTTGTAGAAAGTTTGGATAAAATCAATAATAAAATACACGACGTTGTATATAAATTTCGCATTGAAAAGCCTGAAATACCATCTGAGCTGCATAATAATTTTAAAATTCTTTGCAACCAAGTGGCCGAATGCTGCGAATATATGGGCATTGCCTCACGTTCGTTTTTCAAAGATTTGAGTATTGTTCGCGATTATATTCATAAAGTTTATCTGATGGAACAAGAATCGGATATAACCTGCAATAAGCTCAAAAAATCAATTTTCAATTCTGATATGCCGCTCGCAAACAAGTTGCAGCTTGATTTATTGATTAGCGAAATTGCAGAAATTGCCGATATTGCAGAAGATTGTACCGATTTATTGCAAATATTTACCTTAAAGAGAGATATTTAATGATAAGTTTTCTTATTTTTTTAAGCAGCGGTTTGTTTCTCGGCTGGTCTTTGGGAGCCAATGACGGAGCAAACATTTTCGGGACTGCCGTAGGCACAAAAATGCTGCGTTTTCGCACTGCGGCTATTATATCATCAGTATTTGTAATTATCGGTGCCGTAATGGCTGGAAATGGCACCACTAACACTTTAAATGAACTAGGTAGCATTAATGCTCTGCCGGGAGCTTTTATGGCCGGACTGGCAGCAGCAATAACTGTTTATTTTATGGTGAGAACAAAAATTGTTACATCAACATCGCAAGCTATTGTCGGCGCCATAATCGGGTGGAATATATACAGCGGAAAAGTGACCGATTGGTCTTTAGTGTCTGCAATTGCCGCATCATGGATTGTATGTCCGATTCTGGCCGGAGTTTTTGCAATTGTTATTTATATGCTCATCAAATTTGTGTTGAAATACCGTCGCATATCACTACTGCGCCAAGACAATTATACCCGTATTGGACTGGTACTGGCCGGAGCTTTTGGAGCTTATGCTCTGGGTGCAAATAATATAGCCAATGTTATGGGAGTGTTTGTTGCATCAAACCAACTTCACGGATTGCCGCTCTTCTGTGGAACAAGTTTGTCACCAACACAAGTTTTATTTTTGTTGGGAGCTGTTTTTGTAGCTATAGGTATATTTACATATTCTTACAAAAACATGGATACCATTGGACGCGATGTTATGCAAATGAGTCCTATTGCCGCGCTGATTGTTGTAATTTCACAATCTCTGGTATTGTTCATATTTGCCTCATCTGCAATACATAATTGGCTTGAAGTTCATAACCTTCCTGCATTTCCTCTTGTTCCGGTTTCAAGTTCGCAGGCTGTTATCGGTTCGGTCATGGCAATCGGGCTTATAAAGGGGGGGCGCAACATCAATTGGAATCTGGTGGGAAAACTAAGCGCCGGATGGATAAGCACTCCGATTATAAGTGCCATTATTTGCTATGTTTCTTTATTTGTACTAGCAAATGTATTTAATTTGACAGTATATTTATAGATTTATTCACGGTGGTACGGATGGCCGGAGATAATTGTCTGTATACGATAAATTTGTTCAGATAATACTGCACGCATTAAAATGTGGGGCAAGGTTAATTTGCCAAAAGATAAAACCAAATCAGCTCTATCGCGCGTTGAAGGCAGATGACCATCTGCACCGCCTATTAAAAAACACAATTCTGAACAACCGTTAAGCTGCCAGCCGGAGATTTTGGCCGCAAGTTCAGTACTTTTCATGTTTTCGCCGCGTTCATCCAAGACAATAACTTTTGCGCCATGAGGAATGGCAGACTGCAAAAAACGCGCCTCTTCATCTTGGGTAGAATTGTCTGCCTCTTTTAACAAGACAGTCCAGTTTGAGCGTTTGATATATTCGTTGATTAATGCCTGTTCCGGCGAATTTCTTTTACATTTTCCAATTGCGGCTATTGTGACTTTCATATTACATCTCCACTCAGATATATAGCGTATATTTTGACAAAAATACAATAAAAATATTGCAATTATAAACTTTTTATAATATGATTTGTCCAATTAAAAATTATTTGTTCGTATGATTAAACGTTTTGCAAATCTGTTCGGCGGAAACTATTCGTCTCAACAAAGAACAGTAAGAGAAATTATGCACATGCCGCATCCGACTTTTCGTCCCTCTGAAATGCTGGAGCATATTGGAATGGCAGTCGTATGCGTGACTAAAAAACCATTTATTGTCAATTGCAGCGATTTTATGTTGTTTTCAATCTACAGTCGCTACAAATTCGCTGGCAGCCTTTGGGCGGTGATGGTCAATGGTCGTTATTATGGAAACATTGTTGGCTCTACAGCAATAATTTCTTGCAATAGCTCAGATTTTTTCTTTAAGAAAACTAAAAATCTGATTATTCCTCTGGAATATGGGGGGCGAGAAATAAAAGCAAGAGTAGAAAATGATGGAACCATACGCCCTCTCAACATCCAAATGAGAGAGAACGACAAAATCAGCGTTCTGCACAATTTCTCGAAGGATGATTCTATGAGCGACGCATTTGAATATTATAAAACTATGCCTTGCTTATAAGAAAGTAAAAGCAGTTGCCTCATATGGTAACTGCTTTTTTGTTTGGTTATGAGATTATTATTCTGCTTCACGCATATTGGCAACAGCTTGCCACATTTTCTCAAGATTATAAAAATCACGCACTTCCGGACGAAAAATATGAACAATAACGTCATAAGCGTCTATCAATACCCAATCACCTTTATTTTCACCTTCACTAACCGACTTATGTCCGGCTGCCTTCAGGCTCTCTTGTACCCGTTGAGATAAAGATATTACGTGGCGATCCGAAGTACCGGAGGCAATCACCATCTCGTTAGCAATAGATGTTTTGCCGCGCAAGTCAATAATTACAACATTTTCAGCTTTGCCATCTTCAAGAGAGGTTTTGACAATATTCAAAATTTCATTTTCTTGTACCATTTCCTATTCCTTATCCTAAAGGGGACCAAGCTTTGGGCTCTTCTGCCTGAGATACTTCTACCGTATCTTCCTCAGTCCGCAAAGCACGATCACGCTTTATATATTTATTTAATTCTAAAAGACATTCAAAAAGACCTTTTTTGGCCACAGCAGAGATTGCATATACTTTTTTGCCGCAGGCCTGTTCAAGGCTGTTAATTTTTTTATTAACTTCTTTTTCAGGCAAGGCGTCGCATTTATTAAGAGCAACAACTTCCGGTTTTAGCGACAATTCTTGGTTATATAGCTCCAATTCACGGCGAATGGCTTGATAACTATTCACCACATCGTCAGAAGTAACATCTATTAAGTGCAAAAACGCTCCACAGCGTTCAATATGCTTTAAGAATCTGTCACCAAGACCAACACCGTCATGTGCCCCTTCAATCAAGCCGGGGATATCTGCCAAAATCATTTCATAATTGTCAACCCAAGCCACGCCCAAGTTTGGGTGCAGTGTTGTAAACGGATAATCAGCAATTTTTGGGCGAGCTTTGGTTACGGCGGTTAAAAAAGTTGATTTTCCGGCATTGGGCATTCCAATCAGTCCAACATCAGCAATAATTTTAAGCTTGAGCCACAACCATTTTTCTTCACCCGGCCAACCCGGTTCTGCGTAACGCGGAGCCTGATTGGTGGAGCTTTTAAAATTAACATTGCCTCTGCCGCCATCACCGCCTTTTGCAGCCAAATAAGTCTGCCCCGGTTTTATCATATCAACCAGCAGCGTTTCGCCATCTTCGGCCAAAATTTCAGTCCCTACAGGCACTTTGATAACAATATCCGGCGCTTTGCTTCCGTTTTTCTGCGCCCCCATTCCGTTCTGCCCCTTTTTAGCCTTAAAATGCTGGGTATAACGAAAATCAATTAATGTATTCAGGTTGGGAACGGCCTCAAAATATATGCTGCCGCCTTTGCCGCCGTCGCCACCATTTGGTCCGCCGAATTCAATATATTTTTCACGTCGGAAAGATACACATCCCGCTCCGCCGTTGCCTGATTGAATAAATATTTTTGCCTGATCCAAAAACTTCATATTTTCTGCTTCTTAATAAAGCAAAGGGGGCCTGTAGCCCCCTCCACCATAAAATTTTGTTTTTATTATTCGGTAACAACCGAAACAAACGTTTTATCTCCGGATTTTCTGAAAGCTACTTTGCCTTCGGTCAAAGCAAAAATGGTATGATCTTTGCCGAGACCAACATTTTCACCCGGATGATACTTTGTGCCGCGCTGACGGATGATGATATTTCCGGCAATAACTGCCTGACCACCAGATTTTTTCAAACCCAAACGACGACCTTCGGTATCGCGTCCGTTAGCACTGCTTCCGCCTGACTTCTTATGTGCCATAGTTTATCTCCTCTAACTTTCTATCTGTTAAGCTATTTCAGCAATTTTAACGATAGTAATATTCTGTCTGTGGCCGTTTTTACGACGATAGTTGTGTCGTCTCTTCTTTTTGAAGATGATCACTTTATCAGCCTTGGCCTGTTTAATAATGGTTGCTTTTACAGACGCGCCGGAAACCAATGGTGTTCCAACAACATCATCTTTAGCCAACACTTCGTTGAAAACAATATTTCCACCTTCTTCGCCGGCAACTTTTTCAATTTTAATAACATCACCGGTGGTTACTTTGTATTGTTTTCCGCCTGTTCTAATTACTGCGTACATTTTTTCACCTTAATATATTTATTTAAACACAAAACGTTGTTTGCAATATACATAACTTTTTTTTGCTGTCAACAATATTTTCAATAAAAATTAACTATTGTCGCGTCGTTTTTTGAAACGATATAATTCGGGGCGCATAAATTTGCCTTGCCAAACACCTCTTTTGTGTTTTTTGGCATCAATTTCAGCGCGTGTATAAATGCCGTCACCATCGCGGTAGGCCAAGGCCCAACCTGCTTTTACCATTTCTTCATTAATATTTTTGCCGTCACTGTAACAAACTGACAAGCTTCGCTTATACCGGTCGACTTCAACCTGACGACATTCTACCCTGCCGGCAGATACCAGCTTTTCCATATAGTGCTTGGCTTTAATGCCGCAAGAATAGCTTTTATGTTTGGCATCATAACAGTTCTGAGGATACTCCGGAGAATCGATTCCAAACAAACGAATTCGGCGGCTGCCTATCTCCAAGCTGTCGCCATCAACAACCTTAAAATGCTCACCAGCCTGAACTTTAATGACATCATCGTTCCAAACCATAAAAGCTATTGCCAATATTGTAATTATAGCCAGCAGTATATCCAGTGTTTTTGACATTTTTTCACTCCGGCCTGCACTATAAAATATCTTAATGGATTATGCAAATATTAAATTATTGCATTAATTAAAAAAAATACTTGGTTGTTTGTAATTTTTATCTTATTATGGCTACAGTTTTAGTAATTTGCTGAAGGATTTAATATCGTGTCTAAAGTTAAATTTATTGCTCTGTTTGGCTTTGCTGTATTTGCAATTGGCAACTGCAGTTTTTGGAATCGCAGTTTGCAAGATGTTATGAACGATCCCCTTGATAAGAAAAATCGACCGGTTGAAGAAGTTTTTGTTAAACGCAATGTACAAATGGTGCCTTTGCAAATGCCTCGCAATATTGTGGTTTG
>CADBMA010000151.1 GCA_902795665.1 uncultured Rhodospirillales bacterium | reverse complement strand
TGCGGGCAGCGAGTGGCATCAATATCAATTGTTGACTTGCAGTAAGGGCACTGTTTGGTTGTTGGAGCTGCAGCTTCATCAGCGGCTTCTTTTTTATCCACAGTGTTTTGTAGTTTATTCAAAGCCTTAATCAAAATAAATACGGCAAAAGCAACAATCAAAAAACTGATTAATGCATTGATGAACAGTCCATAGTTAATTGAAACCGGATCGGCGTCAGAAGACAAAACCAATTTGAGGTCCGAAAAGTCAACTTTGCCAAGTAAAAGTCCAATTGGAGGCATAATAACATCTTTAACCAATGAATCTACGATTTTACCGAATGCGGCACCGATGATGATACCGACGGCCATATCAATAACATTGCCGCGCATTGCGAACTGTTTAAATTCAGAAAAAAAAGATTTTAACATTTTGTGTTTCCTTATTTTAGTTATTAAAAAAAGCAAAGCCGAAAACGTTTGATGACAGAGTTTTCGACTTTGAAATTTAGATTTTTTCAACCTGATTAAATTCTAATTCAACAGGAGTAGAGCGTCCGAAAATAGAAACGGACAGTTTCAGGCGAGATTTTTCGGTGTCAACATCTTCAACCAAGCCGATGAAAGATGCGAACGGACCGTCACAAACGCGAACTTGCTCACCAATTTCAAATTTAACAATTGTTTGCGGGCGCTCAACACCTTCTTCAATTTGTTTAATGATGCGTTCAGCCTCTGCGTCAGAGATAGGCAAAGGTTTGTTGCGAGGTCCCAAAAAGTTGGTAACACGCGGAGTGTTTTTAATTACCATCCAAGCGTCATCAGACATTTCCATTCTGACCAAAACATATCCAGGGAAGAACTTGCGTTCAGAGTTAACCTTTGCTCCTTTTTTCACCTCAACAATATTTTCAGTCGGCACCATAACTTCAAGAATTTTGTCTTCCATGTTCTTTAGAACGGCTTGTTCACGCAAAGATTCAGCAACTTTTTTCTCCGAACCAGAATAAACATGAATTACATACCAACGAGCAGCCATTGCAATATCACTCCTAACCAAAAATTAACTTTGCGATAACGCCAAAGCCCCAATCAACCAAGAAGAAAAATCCGGCAGCAATTGCGACCAGAAATAATACCATAATTGAAGTCTGTGTAACTTCTTTACGAGTTGGCCATGTGACCTTTTTGACTTCTTGTTTTACCTGTCTAAAAAACAGAATCGGATTACTTTTTGCCATTGACTTTACCTAAATAAAAAAATTGCTACACTTTGCTCATAAAAGAGCAGAAACAAAAAACTATAGAAAAATTATCAGAAATGCATTCTGATAACAATTATAGTCCTTATAAACTGCACTTAATAAATATCTTTTTAATCGATATGTCAAGCAATTCTTTTGGAAAACTCGATTTTTATTGTTTATTGTGCCATTAAATAAAAACCCTCGCAGTAGAGCGAGGGTTTTGTGTCAGAGTGTGAAGAAAATTACTTCAATTCAACTTTAGCACCAGCTTCTTCAAGTTTCTTCTTGATTTCTTCAGCTTCAGCCTTAGGAGCACTTTCTTTAATTGTCTTCGGAGCACCATCAACCAAGTCTTTAGCTTCTTTCAAGCCCAATTGAGTGATAGCACGGATTTCTTTAATGACGTTAATCTTGTTATCGCCGGCAGCAACCAGAACAACTTCAAATTCGTCTTTTTCTTCAGCGGCGGCAGCACCGGCACCAGGAGCAGCAACAGCTACGGCAGCGGCGGCAGAAACACCCCATTTTTCTTCTAACATTTTGGAAAGGTCAGCGGCTTCCATAACAGTCAAAGCTGACAATTCATCTACTAATTTGGCTAAATCGGCCATTTTTTTTCTCCATAAATAAATTAAACTTTTGGTTAAAAATTACAACACACACAGCAATTAAGCTGCTTCTTTTTCTGAATATGCTTTGGTAACACGAGCCAACTGAGCACCGGGAGCCTGCAACAGGCCGATAATTTTGGCGCGCAGCTCGTCCATAGAAGGAATGCTTGCCAATTTTTTGATTTCATCAACTGACAAAACTCCAGTTCCCATGGCGCCGCCAAGGATAACCAATTTTTCGTTACCTTTGGCAAACTCAACACAAGCTTTGCAAGCTACAATTGGGTCCGGCGCAAAAGCAACTGCGGTCGGTCCTTTGAATAAATCAGCCAAGTCGGCAAATTTTGTGTCTTTCAGAGCCAGACGTGTGATGCGATTTTTGGTTACTCGAAAACCTGCTCCGGCTTTGCGGATGCTGTCGCGTAATTCTGAAACTTCAGCAACGGTCAATCCTTTGTAATGGGAAATAACCACGCATTCGGAATCATTGAACAACTGCTTTAGTTCTTCAAGCAACTGTGTTTTTTCATCACGATTCACTTTTCTATCTCCAAATAAAACCTTACCTTGCGGCAAAGTTTGATTTTTATACATTTTCACCACCATAAAATGGCGGCAAGGTTAATCTGTCCGGGAGAAAAACGATTGAAAATCTAAATTACTCCGTCTATGCAGGATATTTAAGGTTGCCCGCCTGCAGTCTTGGACAGGGTAAACGGCATTGTGCCATTTATTGAGGCAGTTAATAATCTTTTATTTTACGCTTGTCAAGCCTTTTCTTGTTTTTGTTTATTGAAATGTTTTTATATAGTTTAAGTTACTCATTATAAAAAATTAAATTTGAGTTTTATTAACGCGAAAAGCCTCTCAACTGAGAGGCTTTTGTTTGTGGTGTAAATCTTTTGATTACAGATTTGCCAAATCAACGTGAATACCGGCGCCCATTGTTGAACTTATGCAAATTTTCTTCATATAAGTTCCTTTGGCTCCGGATGGTTTGGCTTTTATGATGGCGTCAATCAAAGTCTTGGCGTTTTCATAAATAGCCTCTTCACTGAAGCTAACTTTACCGATACCGGCATGAACGATACCGCTCTTTTCAGCACGGTATTGAACTTCACCAGCCTTGGCTTTTTTAACAGCGCCGGCAACGTCCATGGTAACAGTTCCCAATTTTGGATTTGGCATTAAGCCTTTGGGACCCAAAACGCGGGCAACACGACCAGCCATGCCCATCATATCAGGAGTGGCAATGCAGCGATCAAATTCAACCTTACCCGAAAGAATCGAATCGATTAAATTTTCAGCGCCGACAATATCGGCACCGGCAGCTTTAGCTTCGTCAGCTTTTTCGCCTTGAGCCAAAACAGCAACGCGTACAGTTTTGCCGGTTCCGTTAGGCAGAGAGCATACACCTCTAACCATTTGGTCGGCATATTTCGGATCAATACCAAGATTGATAGCCAAATCAACAGTTTCATCAAATTTGGCGTTTGCATTTTCCTTAACAAGTTTAACAGCCTCTTTCAAAGAATAGAGTTTGTTCTTGTCAACGGATTTATATATATTAGCAATTCTCTTTCCTGTCATTGTCTTACTCCACGACCTTAATACCCATAGAAGAAGCTTGACCTTTAACCATGTTCATAGCAGCTTCAACGGTTGAACAATTCAAATCCGGCAACTTAGCGGTGGCAATTTCTCTGACCTGATCCATAGTAATTTGACCAGCGATGGTTTTGCCAGGTTCTTTAGATGCAGATTGAACTTTAGCGGCAGTCTTAATATAATAAGCTACCGGCGGCAATTTGGTGATGAAAGTGAAAGACTTGTCTTCATAAGCCGTAATCACAACCGGAACAGGAATCCCAGGTTCCATTTTTTGAGTTGCGGCGTTGAAAGCCTTGCAAAATTCCATAATATTCAAGCCTTTTTGGCCCAAAGCCGGACCAACCGGAGGAGAAGGGTTAGCTTTTCCTGCGGGGATTTGCAGCTTGATCAATCCTAAAATTTTCTTTTTAGATTTAACAGCCATTTTAATACCTCACTTAGGTTTGTGGTAAGATTATGGCTAATCTCCCACAAAAAATTATAACACAAAACGTTTCTTGATACTCAAGTAACGCGTGCCCTGTATATCACATAATTTGTTTTTTGCAAGCATTTTTTATTTAAATTTTGTCGAGATGTTTTTTTTGCTTGCCATAATAAAAAAAAGGAGTCATTATCCGCGCGAATTTAGAGCGCGAATCGCGCATATTGCATGCAATTATTTTGATAATCTCGTCAAGAGGGCTATGGTTCCCGAGGGTTTGACGTGTTTTCGTTTTTTTTAAATATAGTATTAACCTTCTGCGGTCGGGGTTCCAACATTTGTGTTTTGGCGGTATTGTCGCAGAATTTAACCATGAGGATAATATAAGATGAAAGAGTCTTATACGAGCAAGAGACGTGTAAGAAAAAATTTCGGCAGAATCGACGCTGTGTCTGAAATGCCGAGTTTGATTGAAGTTCAAACAGCCTCATATAACAGCTTTATTGATGGCAAAGATTGTGAGTTTGGTTTGGATGAAGTGTTTAAATCTGTTTTTCCAATCAGAGATTTTTCCGGTACAGGTGAGTTAGAGTTTGTAAAGTATGAGCTAGAGAAGCCAAAGTTTGATGTTGATGAATGCATCAAGCGTGATATGACTTATGCCGCTCCGGTAAAAGCCACATTGCGTCTTGTGGTTTGGGATATTGATGAGGCTACGGGAGCTAAATCAATTCACGATATTAAAGAGCAAGATGTTTATATGGGTGATATTCCGTTGATGACCGATAAAGGTACTTTTATCGTTAATGGAACTGAGCGCGTTGTTGTTTCGCAAATGCATCGTTCACCAGGTGTGTTTTTTGATAATGATAAGGGCAAAACCGTTGCATCGGGTAAATATTTGTTTGCTGCCCGTGTAATTCCGTATCGCGGTTCGTGGCTGGACTTTGAATTTGATTCTAAAGACCTGCTTTATGCACGTATTGACCGCCGCCGTAAATTGCCAATTACTTCTATTCTGTATTCTTTATATTCTAAAGAAACCGAAGAAAAGTTAAAGCAATTGGCCAAAGAAGGCAAAAAAATTGCTCGTGATGAAGTTCGTGGTATGGATAAAGAAGAGATACTTGAGTATTTCTATGAAACCGAAGAATATAAAGCCGATAAGAAAAATTGGAAGGTTAAATTTGTGCCGGAACGCGTGAAAGGCGTTAAACTGGCATTTGATTTGGTTAATGCTGCAAATGGCGAAACTGTGGCTGAACAAGGTAAAAAGCTGTCAATGCGCAATGCTCAAAAATTGGCCGATGAAGGACTTGAATTTTATAGAGTTAGCGATGAGCGCTTAATCGGTAAGTTTTTGGCCACGGCTATTGCTGATAAAAAGACCGGTGAAGTTTTGGCTGATGCCGGTGCAGAAATTACCGCCGAATTGTTGGAAAAAATCCGTGCGGCTAAAATTAATGAAATTAAGACCTTATATATTGATTATATCAATGTTGGTCCATATATCCGCAACACTTTGGAAGTTGACAAGAACCACAGCCGCGAAGAGGCTTTGCTTGACGTTTATCGTGTTATGCGTCCGGGTGAGCCGGCAACTTATGAGGCTGCAGATCAGTTATTCAAAGGTTTGTTCTTCGACAACGAACGTTATGATTTGTCGTCAGTTGGTCGTGTTAAATTAAATTCAGCCTTGGATATTCCGTTTGACGAAGCTCCAGATACTTGTCACACTTTGCGCAAAGGTGATATTTTGCGTATTGTTAAGCATTTGGTTGAATTGCGCGATGGTCATGGTGAAGTTGATGATATTGACCACTTGGGCAACCGTCGTGTTCGTTCGGTCGGTGAGTTGATGGAAAATCAATACCGCATGGGCTTGCTGCGTATGGAAAGAGCTATCCGTGAAAGAATGAGCGCTGAAGTTCTGAATAATGTAAAACCGCAAGATTTGATTAATGCTAAGCCGATTGCTTCAGTTATTAGGGAATTTTTCGGTTCATCACAATTATCACAATTTATGGATCAAAATAACCCATTGTCAGAAATTACGCACAAACGTCGTTTGTCGGCTTTGGGACCGGGCGGTTTGTCTCGTGACCGTGCAGGCTTTGAAGTCCGCGACGTACACCCGACACACTATGGACGTATCTGCCCG
>CADBMA010000150.1 GCA_902795665.1 uncultured Rhodospirillales bacterium | reverse complement strand
TCCAAATATTCCGCTGTATTTTTACCCGGACGAATACCGGCAATAAAACCACCGTGTTTTTTCAAGTTATCAGCCGTATCTTCCGGATTGAATACCACTGCTGTATAGAAAAACGCAAAGAATATAATCAAAGCGGCATACAAAGCCAAATATAACGGCTGCCCATGTCCCAGCAAGCGACTCAAGGTCTGAACCCAACCCGGACCGCTATTGGCGGAGAAATTAGCAATTGTAATCGGCAACAGCAGCAATGAGCTGGCAAAAATCGGCGGAATAACTCCTGTCGGATTAATCTTTAACGGCAAGTGCGAAGTTTCTGCCGAAGTCATTTTCATTCCCATTTGACGCTTTGGATACTGAATGACGATTTTTCTCTGAGCTCTCTCAACCAAAACAATGATATAAACCAAAGCCAAAACCATAACCATCAGCATCAAAATAAGCCAAATAGACATTGAGCCGACACGCCCCAGTTCAAAAGTCTGAGCCAACGCGCTTGGAATATTGGCAATAATACCAACTGTAATAATCAAGGACGAACCATTGCCGACACCGCGCGAAGTAATTTGGTCACCAAGCCACACAATAAACATTGTGCCACCAACTAAAGAAACAACTGTAGTAAACCTAAACACAAAACCGGGCATAATCACAGCAGAAACATTTGCTCCTCCGGTCATACCTTCCAAACCTACAGCAATACCATACCCCTGAATCATCGTAATCAGCACGGTCAAAACCTTAGTATAATGTACCATCTTGCGATGACCAGCCTCGCCTTCTTTTTTCAGCGCTGCCAGTGATGGAACAACCGATTGTCCAAGCTGCAAAATAATCGAAGCCGAAATATATGGCATAATGTTCAATGCAAAAATCGTCATACGGGCCAACGCACCGCCGGCAAACATGTTGAACATTCCCAAAATTCCGTTAGAGTTTTTTGAAAATATTTCTGACAAAACATTGGGATCAATTCCCGGAAGCGGAATAAAAGTTCCCAAACGAAATACAATCAAGGCCAAAACCGTAAACCAAAGTCGTTTTTTAAGTTCTTCAGCTTTACCAAAGGCAGACATATCTAAATTAGCCGCCATTTTTTCTGCAAGTGATACCATTTTATATACCTTATACTATTTAAAATAACCTCTTTAGGGCAACAAACCCCTTTTTAGCTATGATATTAATACACTAAAAAATTTTTTATTCAACTAAATAATCTGTTTCTGCGCAAATTTCACATTCCCGCAAAAACAGCAACAAAAAAAGCGCTGTAAAGCGCTTAAATTTACAACAATTCTCATCGTGTATTAATTGTTTCGACGAGAAATGTCGTTGCGGGCACATTTTTGCCGCATTGCACTGCGATTGTGACTGTCGTTCCTCCGGTAATCGTGCACAAAACGATTCTTAGATACAATATTCTCATCTGCTATTTGCGATTCTAGCAAACAGATAAGAACATCGCTATCATTCATAAGACCTTGTGACATCACCGCAAAACGAACGCGCAATGCCAAGACGAAAAAATTTTCACACATGCTTCTAAAAATTTAAATGATTTGTAAATAATTCAACAATTGCAGCTGATGATACAAATTTTTCTTCAATTGTCAATGACACAAAGTATAAAACCTACTGCCTGTTTGTGTTTTTCAGTATTTGACGGTATTGTGCAACATTTTGATTATGCTCCGCAAGCGTTCTTGCAAAACGATGTCCTCCCGTACCGCTGGCCACAAAATACAAATAATCAACATCACTGGGATTTGCTGCCGCAATTATCGCATCTTTTCCGGCGTGACAAATCGGTGCAGGAGGCAATCCATAATAGCGATAAGTATTATACGGACTATCAACCGCCAAATCTTTCTTCATCAAAGCACGTCCCAAATCCTGTTTTCCTTCTGTTATAGCATAAATTACCGTTGGATCGGTTTGCAGCATCATTCCATTTCGCAGACGATTAGTAAAAACTGCTGATACATCTTGTCTTTCGTCAGGCTCTCCTGTTTCTTTTTCAATAATTGACGCCAAAATCAACAAATCTTTTTCACTCTTAAGCATCAAATTTTGATTTTTTTTCCACACATCTTTTAACAAGTCAGTCAAAGCTCTTTGAGCCTGAAGCACAACACTATCGCGACTTTCTCCTTTTGAAAAAGTATACGTTTCCGGCAACATAGAACCTTCAGGAATATCAAGCGTAATCTCTCCGCTCAGATTCGTTTCATTTTCAAGCAATTCCTTTATTTGCACCGATGTCAACCCTTCCGGCAGCGTAATCCGCCGATAATAAACATCACCTCTCAAAAACTTATCCGTTACCTCAAGCATATTCAAATGCGGAGTCAGCATATACTCTCCGGCCCGCAATTTTTTATCGGCTTTTAACCACCTTACAACCACGCGAAAAAGCAGAGATGAATTAATCACCCCTGCTTTTTGTAGTTTTTCAGACAAATTCTGTACACTCTCTCCTTTGTTGAGAACGATAGCCGTACTTTCATTCAGCTCATTTGGGCAGTTTACGAGATAAACAGCCGTGCCTCCAACCATCATCATCGCAAGCACCAACAGAGCGACAACGTACTTCATTGTTTAGTCTTCATGCTTTTTAAAAATTACCGATGAATTAGTACCGCCAAAACCAAATGAATTAGACATCGCAGCCTTTATTTCACGCTTTTTAGCTTTTAGCGGAACCAAATCCATACCCTCCACCTCCGGTGCCGGATTTTCAAGATTTAGCGTCGGAGGACAGATTTGCTCATTGATTGCCTTGATGGTTAAAACTGCTTCCACCGCGCCGGCTGCACCTAATAAATGCCCTATTGATGATTTAGTAGATGACATCGAAACATTTTTAATTCCGTCGCCAAACAAGCGAGCCACAGCCATTGCCTCTCCGACATCTCCCGCCGGAGTCGATGTTCCGTGCGCATTGACATAACCTATGTCTTCAAGACTAACACCATGTTCTTCGGCGTGTTTAACCGCCATTTTCATTGCGCGATAAGCTCCATCTCCTGAAGGTGAGGTAATATGATAAGCATCTCCACTCATACCATAGCCGACAACTTCAGCATAAATATTCGCCCCGCGTTTACGCGCATGCTCATATTCCTCAAGCACCACAGCTCCGGCTCCTTCTCCCATAACAAAACCGCTGCGAGCCTGATCCCACGGGCGTGAAGCCTTTTCCGGTTCATCATTAAAATCTGCCGTAATTGCTCTCATACGAGCAAAACCTGATAACCCCAAAATATTAACCGCAGATTCGGCACCACCGGCCAACATTAAATCCGCATCACCTCTTGCAATCATAGCAGCTGCGTCACCTATAGCGTGCGTTCCTGTTGAACAAGCCGTAACACAAGCATGATTTGGTCCCTTTAGTGCATATTTAATAGAAAGATGACCTGAAATCATATTAATCAGACATGACGGAATGAAAAACGGAGACACTCGGTGAATGCTTTTATTTTCATTTATCAATGTTGACATTTCATAAATTGAGCTCAACCCGCCGATACCTGATCCCATCATAACACCGGCGCGATAACTATCTTCATCATCAACGGGCTTCCAACCGCTGTCTTCCATAGCGTCCACGCCGGCAGCCAGACCAAACAAGATAAACTTATCAACACGGCGTTGCTCTTTGGGTTCCATAACGGTATCCGGATCAAACTGTCCGGCTTCTTTTCCAAAAGGAACCTGACCGGCAATTTTCACCGGCTCATCATATAGTTCAATTCCTTCAATTTTCCTTATAGCTGACTTTCCCGCAATAATATTATTCCAGTTATATTCAACGCCTCGACCGAACGGCGACAGCATTCCCATACCGGTTACGACAACTCTTCTCATAAAATATCCCTTATTTATTGCATTATCGGCTCTGTTTATACGAAAAAACCCGCTTACTGTCAAGCGAGTTTAATCAATATTGTTCATGAACAGAAAATTAAGCGTTTTTGTTCAAATAATCAATAGCATCTTTAACTGTTAAGATCTTTTCGGCAGCTTCATCAGGAATTTCACAACCAAATTCTTCTTCGAAAGCCATAACCAATTCAACAGTATCCAGACTGTCTGCGCCCAAGTCGTCAATAAAGCTGGCAGTCTCTGTCACTTTTGATTCTTCAACGCCAAGATGTTCTGCCACAATTTTCTTAACGCGATTAGCTGTATCAGTCATTTGATAAACCTCTAAAATGTTAAACACATGAAATTATCGGGATATATCACAACCCCGTGCTGACTTGTTAGCACAATTTTATATCAATTGACAAGCATTATTTTTCATTTTTAAATAATTTGCACGCATTTTTACAGTTAACCAATTATTTTTGCGCAACTTTTTAAAGGCGTTTTTAAGTGCATAAAATATATTTTGACATTGAAAAACTATTAAATTACGCTTATTTCACACTTTTAACAAGCCGTATTATCAGGAGAAAATAATGAAAATAGGAATTATCGGAGCCGGCGGTGTCGGCAGCTCAACAGCTTTTGCACTCATTATGCGCGGAGTGGCGCGCAAAATTGTTTTAATTGACCAAAACAAATCCCGAGCAGAAGCCGAGGCCGAAGATATTGCTCACGCTACCCCGTTTGCCTATGCCAACAAAATAAAAGCCGGAACTTATGCTGATTTAAAAGGCGCTGCTGTTGTAATTATAACCGCCGGAATTAACCAAAAACCCGGACAAACTCGCAATGATCTTTTAGCTGCCAATGTAAAAATTTTTGAGGACATTATACCGCAAATTATCACTCACGCTCCTGACACAATTTTGATAATTGCGACCAATCCTGTAGATATTATGACATCGGTTGCGCTCAAAATCTCCGGTTTTCCCACAAATCGCGTATTTGGCAGCGGAACTGTACTTGATACTGCCCGTTTCCGCACTTTACTTGGCTATCATCTGGGAGTTTCACCAAAATCCATTCACGCCAATGTCCTCGGAGAGCACGGAGACAGTGAGGTGCTGATATGGTCAAACGCTCTGGCCGGAACTATCCAGATTGAGCAACTGGCTCAAAGCATCAACAAACCATTAACCTTGGAAATTAAAAAACAAATCGATAACAATGTGCGCAATGCCGCCTACCACATCATTAATGGCAAAGGCTCAACAACTTTTGGTATTGCCGGAGCCTTAACCCGCATTTGTCAAGCCATTAACAGCAACGAATATGCCATTCTTAACGTGTCATCATTTCATAATGAAATCGAGGATTCTCATAACATCTGTATATCAATGCCATGCATTATCGGCAAAAGAGGTATACATGGAAATTTATATCCAACTTTTTCCGAAGACGAACACCAACAGCTCCGCAAGAGCGCAAATATTATCGAGCAGCTCTCCAAAACCGCAATGCAATACATTGCCACAAACAAATCATGATTTTCAATATTGAAAGTTATTTAAAAATGCATTACAATTATAGAAATAATGGAGAAAAACAATGCGCAAATATTTAGGACTTTTTCTTTTATTAATGGTAGCGGTTTGGAGCTTCAATGCCTTTTCCGGCGTGAGATTTATTGTGGATTCGGAAGCTCACACCAAACGTGATAAAGTTCGCACCAATTACATTTCTCCGTCAACCCAAAACTGCCGCAACAGTGGTTATACTAAAACCTCATGCAATCGTGACGAACAAGCTGTTGAAAGATGCCCGTATAACCGCAGTTATTTCAAATACTGCTGCCCTTCGGGATATATCCACAGAAAAAAAGACTGCACCAAAGAAGGATTTGTTCCCAGCAAGTCTTCATGTCATGGTTATTATCGGTGCGAATATCCGGAATAATTTAGTTTAACCTACTTCAAAAAACGCACCTTATAAACGCTATGCAAAACGATAGGAATTTTACAATATGAGAACTTGCCTGGTTTTGGAAGGCGGAGCCAAACGCGGCATATATACTGCCGGTGTTTTAGATGTCTTACTTGAAAACAATATCATAACCGATGGAGTTATCGGCGTTTCGGCCGGTGCCATTCATGGTTGCTCTTACGCCTCATTGCAAATTGGACGCAGCATTCGCTATAACATGAAATATGGAAATGATTATCGTTTTATGAGTCTAAAATCGCTCATTCTAAGCGGCAATGTTGTTGACACCCAGTTCTGCTACCATGAACTTCCGGAAAAACTAGACCCTTATGATAACGATACTTTTATGAAATCAGGTATTGAATTTTATGCTGTTTGTTCAAATTTAGAGACCGGCCAGCCGGAATATATACGTTGTAAAGATATGTTTGCCGATATTGACTATCTTCGTGCATCTGCTTCTTTACCACTGGCCTCGCAAATTGTCAAAACCGGCGGCATGAAACTCTTGGACGGCGGAATCACCGACAGCATTCCCCTGCAGGCTGCTGAAAACATGGGTTTTGATACAAATATAGTCGTTCTTACTCGTCCTGCCGGATATCGCAAAAAACCCTCTCATTTAAAATGGTTGATAAATTTGTTTTATAAAAAATATCCTAAATTTGTTGAAGCTTTTGCCAATCGGCATAAAATGTATAACTCTGAGCTGGAATATATAGAGCAATCTGAGCAACAAAAAAAGATTTTAGTCATTCGCCCCAGCAAAACCATAAAAATAAAAAAAATGGAACATAACCTGCAAAAAGTGCAAGAAATGTATGATCTCGGCCGTCATGATGCCACAAATATGCTGGATGAAATTAAAAATTTTGTAAAAAAATGATAAAAAAAGATTCGTATTACTCCGAATCTTTTTTTGTTTTTAAGTATGGCGCAAAAACATTATCCGGCGGATATTTTCCGCGTCGCGATATATTTTCAACCTTAGTCAATATCCCTTCATCAAAATAAATATAGATATAATCCAGATTATAATGCTGCGATTTACCGGAATATTCATCATCAGGCAACCCTGTCACTCGAATATATCTATACTCATAAACCTGTTGTCCTTCATGCATAAAAATCTGCTGCGGCTCTCCATACTCTGCAACCAAATCTTCAGGAGACGCTATATGCTCATAAATATCTTTCCGCACTTGCTCCGAATTGCTAAGCTTCTGATTGCCTATGGCAACACATCCTCCAAGCAGCAACAAAAATACACATACCAGCTTATTCATTTTTACCTCTTTTATGATAACTATCACGCCATGTCATAATTCTTGAGGTCAAACCTTTACCTGTATATTTATGAATTGCGCCGAAAAAAGACATCGGTAGAGAAATCAGATCATCTTCAACCTTAGTAACCGTAATTACTTCGATTCGCCCATTTGCAATTTGATTCTGATTAAACTGTGGTGACAGCATTTTAGTATTTAATTTTCCCAGATAGACCACCTCACCGCCGACAATATTAAAATGAGCATCATATCTGTCCTTATAATCAATACGGCTATGCCAATAGCCGGAGGTGCCTTGTAACTTAAAGTTTTTCAGTTTGTATGTTCCCGGATTTAGCATAAATACCGAAACTCCATCAACATTCAGATTATACTCATTTTCCTCATAATCACTGATTGTCAATGTTCCATGAAGTTTTATTGATGACGGAATATCATTATGTTCATCAATAACAACCACAGCCTTGCTTCCACGGCTAAACACCTCTTCATTGAATGTAATATCAACCAGTTTTGCATCGGATACATTCGGAAAATTGGGCAATGTACACCCGCCCAATATAATCAAAAGTAAGAATAACCCGATTCGGCTCATGTTTTGCAATATAATCTTCATGATGTATAATTTTAGCAG
>CADBMA010000149.1 GCA_902795665.1 uncultured Rhodospirillales bacterium | reverse complement strand
TCTTTCTGCCAAAATCTGGGGATAGAACTCACTGACAATCTTTAGAAAATCAAGGGTATTTTGCCAGTGCGCGGCATATTCTTCAGGCACCAAATTTTTAAGACGCGCAAAATCAAGATTTTCATTATTTACCATATCGACCAGTGACGCAAGTTCATGAGCCAAATATCCTGCCTGCGCAAAAGATAGGTGTTCAACTTTGAACTCATCGGGCCGAGCGGTTATTAAACGAATAAAAATCATCAATCTTTCTTCCGGAGTAATAACCTCTGGAAGATCCATTCCGGAACCGGCAGCAAAATATCCTTCTTCATCAAAACTGCCTAACGGAAGTATTTGCGGCAAAAGTGTAGCTGTTGTTCCGTTAAGGCGAACAAATGCATTCTGCAATTCTCGGACTGCACGACGATTGGGCAAAAATATCGTAACATCGGTTAATGACAGCAAATCACTGTGGTATTTTTGCAACAGGTGCTTTGCCAAAACATCGACTAAAGAGCAACTTGATGGAATGTTAAAAATTTGTGTCAAATTTTTTCCTTATTTCAGTTCTTTTATAAATTTATCTAAGGCGCGGCTACGATGAGAAATTTTGTTTTTGACGTCTTCGCCCAATTCGGCAAAAGTTTGTTCGTATCCATCAGGAACAAAAATAGGATCATACCCAAAACCGTTGCTTCCACTAGGTTTGAGCGCTATTTTACCATCTACTCTGCCCTCAAAAATCTTGGTCTTTGCGTTAGGGCAAGCCAGAGCCATGCAGCACGAAAAGTGCGCTTTACGGTTGTCAGAGCCAGATACCTTCATTTCTTCCAACAGTTTTTGCATGCCTTTGCTAAAATCACGATCCGGAGCATAGCGTGCCGAAAAAACGCCGGGGCGCCCGTTAAGTGCATCAACGCACAAACCGGAATCGTCAGCAAGGCACGGAATTCCGCATTGTAAAGTTAATGTTTCGGCCTTAATTTTGGCATTTTCTTCAAATGTAGTTCCGGTTTCTTCAACATCACCCAAGCGTAGCTCTGCTGCAGACACTACTTCAATATGCAATGGTGATAATAAAGTTTTTATTTCAGCAATTTTTCCGGCATTGTGGCTGGCAACAACCAATTTGGTAATTTTCATTTATTTTACTCCCAAAGCTTCTTTTTGTTTGGCAATTAACTGACTTATACCATCTTTAGCTAGTTTCAATAAGTCATAAAATTCTTTTTCCTCAAAGGGGGTTTCTTCTGCCGTTCCTTGAATTTCAACAATTTTTCCACTCTCGGTAATAACAAAGTTCATATCAACCTGCGCGTGAGAGTCTTCATCATAGTCCACATCAATTATTGCAGTTCCATCGTAGATATCACAAGAAATTGCTGCCACAAACTCTCTGATTGGATTGGTTTTTAAGCGTTTTTCTGCAATAAGCTTCTGAATGGCCAGATAGAGCGCCACAAATCCACCGGTAATTGAGGCGGTGCGCGTTCCTCCATCTGCCAAAATGACGTCGCAATCAATACAAATTGATAAATCTTTCATTGCGGTTAAATCAACCACTGCTCGTAATGAGCGCCCGATAAGACGTTGAATTTCCTGAGTTCTTCCTGATGGTTGTTTGTTTTCACGGGGAGAGCGCTGGCGATTGGAGCGCGGCAGCATCCCATATTCTGCCGTAATCCAGCCACGGTTCTGCCCTTTCAGCCAATTTGGAACCTTATCATCAACGCTGGCTGTACAAATAACCTGCGTATTGCCGAATTTTACTAAACAAGAGCCTTCCGCGTAGGGGTTATATGCAGGGATAAGCTCAATTTCTCGAAGTTGGTTATTAGAACGATTATCGTGGCGCATTTTCTTCTCTATTTCAGTTAATATTAACAATACAAATACGATATTTTATAAATTCACGCAATAAAAAACCGGAGTTAATACTCCGGTTTTATTGATTATCCGATTTTCATTGCTGAACGCTTGCGTGTTATCGGATCAAGAATACGCTTGCGTAGGCGAATGGTTTTTGGGGTAACTTCCAACAATTCGTC
The DNA here is from genome assembly GCA_902795665.1 of uncultured Rhodospirillales bacterium. Classification (GTDB taxonomy): domain Bacteria; phylum Pseudomonadota; class Alphaproteobacteria; order RF32; family CAG-239; genus JAFUYI01. The sequence continues at coordinate 1,803 of CADBMA010000149.1, read as the reverse complement.
ATCTTGAATGTAAGACAGTCCCTCTTCAAGACTTATGCGGCGCGGAGGTGTAAGACTGATGGCCTCGTCTTTGCCGGCTGCACGAATATTGGTAAGCTGTTTTGAACGACAGGGATTAACTTCCAAGTCATTGGGTTTGGTATGTTCCCCGATAATCATGCCAACATATACCGGAACATTGGGATCAATAAACATCGGGCCGCGATCTTCCAGTTTCCATAATGAGTATGCGATAGCCGTTCCATCTTCGCTTGATATCAAAACACCATTGCGGCGGCCTTCAATTTCACCTTTATAGGGCTCATATTCATAAAAACTGCGATTCATTACGCCGGTACCGTGAGTATCGGTTAAAAACTCGGAGTGATAACCGATTAGGCCTCTGGTCGGGGCATGAAAAATCAGACGCACTTTATTGCCGGCCTGTGCCGGAATCATTTCAACCAATTCGGCGCGGCGCATTCCCATTTTTTCGACCACATTGCCTGAAAATTCTTCATCAACATCAACCACAACCTCATCAATCGGCTCCAATAATGAGCCATTTTCATCTTTATGAAAGACAACGCGCGGACGCGAAATTGACAACTCAAAACCTTCGCGGCGCATGGTTTCAATCAAAACACCTAGTTGCAGTTCACCGCGTCCGGCAACCTCAAAGGCATCAGAATTTTGGGTTGTACTGATTTTTAAGGCAATATTGCCCTCGGCTTCTTTTTGCAGGCGCTCAGCAATCACGCGTGATGTAACCTTGTCGCCTTCACGGCCGGCCAGCGGTGAATCATTAACTGAGAATGTCATAACCAATGTAGGCGGGTCAATGGGTTGCGCCTCAATTGCTTCAGTAACCGCAAAATCGCAGATTGTATCAGCAACAGTGCCCTTAGCCACACCGGATATTGCGACAATATCACCGGCATATGCCTCATCGAGACTTTGTCTGGTCAAGCCGCGGTAGGCCATAATTTTGGTAATGCGGAAACGTTCAATCTCTTTATTGCCGTGGGTTAAAACTTTGACCATATCACCAGCCTTGACTTTTCCGGAATAAATTTTTCCGGTAAGCATACGACCGATAAATTTATCAAGTTCAAGAGTTGTTGCCAGCATTGAAAATGGTTTTTCAGGATAACATATCGGAGCCGGAACCTTGGAAATAATAAGATCAAACAAAACACTCAAATCTTTCTTTTCTTCGCTCAAGTCTTTGACTGCCCAGCCATTGCGACCGGAAGCATATAAAACCGGAAAATCCAATTGTTCATCGGTAGCATTGAGGCTGACAAACAAGTCAAAAACCTCGTTCAAAACATCATCGACACGAGCATCGGGTTTGTCGGCTTTATTAATGACCACAATCGGTTTTAAGCCCACTTTTAGGGCTTTACCCAGCACAAATTTGGTCTGCGGCATTGGTCCTTCGGAGCTATCCACCAACAAAATGGCACCGTCAACCATGGACATAATTCGTTCAACTTCACCGCCAAAATCGGCGTGTCCGGGGGTGTCAACAATATTGATACGCGTACCCTTCCACTCAACCGAGGTACATTTTGACAAGATTGTAATGCCTCTTTCGCGTTCCAACTCGTTGGAATCCATGGCGCAGGTTTCAACCTTTTGATTATCGCGAAAAGTTCCGCTTTGTTTAAGCAATCCGTCAACCAAAGTGGTTTTGCCGTGGTCCACGTGGGCGATTATTGCTATGTTTCTCAGTTCCATCTTTTTTCTTTCTGCAAAATTTTATGATTTGGGCGTATAAATATTACAACTCCGATTGTTTTTCAAGCAAAAAATAACTAT
>CADBMA010000148.1 GCA_902795665.1 uncultured Rhodospirillales bacterium | reverse complement strand
GCAAACCTGAAAAAAGCCGCTACCTACGAAGAAATTTGCGCTGCTATGAAAAAAGCCTCTGAAGGTGAATTGAAAGGAATTTTAGGTTACACTGAAGACGCCGTTGTATCCTCTGATTTCTTGGGCGATGCACGCACCTCTATTTTTGACGCCAAAGCCGGAATTCAATTAACTCCGACCTTTGTTAAAGTTGTTAGCTGGTATGACAATGAATGGGGATACTCTAACAAGGTACTCGATTTAGTAGCTCATATGGCTAAAGTAAACGGATAATTTTAACAGTTTTCACAACCATTGACCGGCACTGCATTTGCCGGTCAATGTTTACACAAATTTTAAGGAAAAGATATGAACTATAAAACAATAGATGATTTAGGCAATTTAAATGGCAAAGTTGTTATGCTGCGTGCCGATTTAAATGTTCCCATGGATGAAAATTTTAATGTTACCAACACTGCACGCATTGATCGCACCGTTCCAACTATCAACGAATTGATGAACAAAGGTGCAAAAGTTGTTATTATCTCTCACTTTGGACGCCCTGAAGGCAAAGGTGATATAAAAAATTCACTTACCCATATTGTCAAAAATCTGGAAAAAGCCTTGGGCAAAAAAGTAACTTTTGTAGATGACTGCATTGGCGAAAAAGTCAACAACGCCATTGCATCTATGAGCAATAACGAAGTTCTGTTGCTTGAAAATCTGCGCTTTTATAACGAAGAAAAGAAAGGCGATGAAACTTTTGCCGAAGAATTGGTAAAACCGGCAGATTTCTATGTTTCTGACGCTTTTTCAACTGCTCACCGCGCCCATGCTTCAATGGTTGCCGCTGCCAAATTGCGCCCATCAGCAATGGGACGCCTGATGGAAGAAGAGGTAAAAGCGCTCGAAAATGCATTATCAAACCCAACCCGCCCGCTGATTGCCATCGTTGGCGGCTCCAAAGTTTCTACCAAACTTGATTTGTTGAATAATTTAGTGAAAAAAGTTGATAAATTGGTTATTTCCGGAGGCATGGCTCACACCTTTATGAGAGCCAGCGGCATCAACACCGTTAATGAGGCAAATTCTTTAGTTCAGATGGATATGCTCGATACCGCTAAAGAAATTATGCAAGTAGCCAAGAGCAATAACTGCGAAATTATTTTGCCGCAAGACGTTGTTGTTTCAAAAGAGTTTAAGCCTCACGCTGAGAATAAAACCGTATCTTTAGATGAAATTCCTGCTGAAGGTTGGAGCCTTTTAGACGTAGGCGAAAAAACTATCTCATCCATCAACAGCAAATTGGATGAATGCAAAACTCTGGTATGGAACGGACCTCTTGGTGTGTTTGAAATGAAGCCTTTTGACAACGGCACCAACCGCGTTGCACAACACGCGGCTGAATTGACTCAAGCCGGAAAGCTTATGTCCGTTGCCGGCGGCGGGGACACCGTGTCCGCTCTTGAAAATGCCGGAGTTGCCAATAAGTTTTCATATATCTCAACAGCCGGCGGCGCCTTCCTAGAGTGGATGGAAGGCAAAGAGCTCCCCGGAGTTGCTGTGTTGAAAAAATAAAAATCCATAACAAAAAATCCTCGGAACACCTCCGAGGATTTTTTTGATTATTCTCTATTATGTCTTTTTCTTGCTACTTCAACAAGCAAACGTGAAGAAAGCGTTGTTTTTGCCTCTTCCGGTTTAGCAAGCATTTTATCAAAAACACCTTGTTCTCGTGCTTCTTTATAAATCGCCTTAAAGTTTTCCGGTGTATTTTCAATACCTTTTTCTTCCATACCCATAGTAATTACACGTTTACGATTAACCGGCGTATTTGGAATATATTGTTGAAAAGCTTTTTCGCGCGGCATTTTTTCCGAGCGAGCCAATTCCTGATAGAATTTCTCGTGCAAAACTTTATTATCGCGCCACTCTTCGGGAGTTGTCTTGCCATCTTCAACCATTTTATCAAAAATAGCACCGGCAAGCATACGCCCTTTCATGCTGTGTGCGCCAACAAACTCTGCTAACCTTTGCGGCATCTCAGGACATATTTTCCATGTTTTACAACAATCAAACAACGTGCGCTCGCTTGGCATACGTCCCTCTGATATGGTCAAACCGCCTTTTTCAATCGCGTCCACCATCACCGGATACATCCAGTCTTGCATCACATTTGATTTAGCTATCGGCAACAAATCTTTTGGATAGTACGCATTATAATCCGAACCATAAATTGCAGGCCGATCGTTTAAGGCATAAAACAATTGTGCAACACGTTTAGCTGTTTTGAAATCATCAATTCCGGCTTCTGCCATATCATAAGTTAATCTGGTATCTACACGAGTGGATTCTGTTCTTGCTCCAAATAACATTGGCATAGGAGAACTTGATAAAGCAACATCTCCTTCTTGTTCCTGCACATCTTTAGCAAAGGAATTACAAGCCCGCCAACATATTTCTTGCCTTCGTGCGAAATTTACAGCCTCTTGAAAATCTTCATATTCCCCATCGGCTTTAGTTTCTAGCAAATTTAGTACGCAAGCAATATTTTCTTTTTCTGGATTTTCGATGTTTTTGATACACATCTCAACATAAGGAAGTTCTTTTTCTTTAAGAATCTCACTTACCAAATTCGGATACTTTTTGGCATTTTTAACCAACCAAGCCTGAGCAGATTTAGAAATTGTTTCATATTCTTCTCCCTCATCAAATATACAGTTTTTGAGAAACTTATCTTTGATGGTTTTCATAATTTCTTGTGCTGTTTTATCATCTTTATGCCCGACAATATTTTCACTATTATCCTCATTAGTTACATATTCTTCATAAATCTTGGCAAACGCATCAAAGTTTTCTCTTGAAACACCTTTCAAACTTGGAATAAGTGAATGGTCTTCTAAGGCTACTTGCTGAGTAAAAACATTATCAGCAAATACATCTTTGTGCGCATAGAAATAAGAAATATCTTCGTTCAACACACGTTTGAGAATTGGTTGAAGAAGATTCTTTTCGTAATATTTGTTATCTTTTAGCTCGCTAATCACATATTCACAAAATTCAGGCGACAATTTTTCCGAACTACTAGTGATATAATCAATTGCCGCTTTTGCATCTTCTTGTTTTAATCTGCTACCGGGATTTACTACTATATGAACGAGATCTTTATAAAATTCAGTCTTATCGACTCCAGTCGGCAATTTTTCCAAGGCTTGTAAATAATTTCCTGTGTACTCTTTATTATATCTAGTATATTTACCCATATCTTTACAAAATTCTGCAGATAAAGTTTTTTGTTTGTTTATCATATCATCTATATACGAGTTTATCCAATAAGCATCATCACCAGACGACGCAAGATGCATGAACGCTTCGCAGAATTCATCAGAATATGTATTATGATTTTCTATATATTTACGCAGACTCGGTTTGATATCGCCGTTGTCATCAACATCCCCAATAAGCATAAGCTCTTTCGTTGTTATTTTATCCTTAAAAAGGTATATGAACATCTTTTCTTTATCTTCATCAGGTAATTGCATATCAAGAAAAGTAGAAAATGCTTCATATCTCTCATGCTCCCCAACGTAACGATCCCATTTTTCTTTCAAAGAAGGCATTGCATCAAATGCCTGTAGCGCTAATCTTTTATGCTCCACTGCAATATCCGGTAAAAATCTGATACGATTATCCGGATGAATAAGCGATGCATTGTCAATAAATACTTGCGGTGCATTTTTCGCCAATGCCTCATAAAAATCCCTATTATATTCTCTCGCTGCCTTATCCCAATCACTTTGTTTGATTGAATTAAAATCATCAAAAATCTGCTGGGCTTGTTCAGGGTGCTCTTTTAATGCTAATGAAGCATTTTTTACAAAATCTCTCATTATTTCATTAAATTCTGAAGATGGAATTGCATCATTTAATTTTTGATTCTTATTCAACATTGACGCTACTGTTTTGACATGTTCCAATGGTGAATCTATTGTTGCCAATTTCCTCTCTATATTACGATATAATATATTTTCATGCCGTGGATGATATATTTTTTCAATCGGACTAAGAGTTCCGGGGGCAACGCTTGCAAAGCAATATGTTCTGACACCGTCTAATATTTTTATAGTTTTTCTTATTCCATCTCCGTCCTGTAAAGCGTTACATACAACGGCATAATCCCCGTAATAACCGCTGCTGCCAGTAATCACTTTATCGTTAACCAAAGGAACAAATATTTGATCTGTAACAGGCATAATATCCACTAATTTTGTCGGATGTTCTGTTACACCTGTCTTTTTTTTCCTAATTATTTCATTTGCTTCGTCATATTCTAAAGTTGAAGATCCAAACTTGTCCGCATATAAAAGACAATTACCATCTTCATCTTTATATTTTTCTATCGATTTAAACGTAAATTCCGGATACTCTTGCGAACGCCAAACTTCATTACCACGTTCATCTTGCTCAACATTGAACTTTCTGCCCAACATATCTTCCACTATTTCGCTCATCTCTTTTCTCCTTATAGTTTAAAATAGACAAAAGCCAAGCGGTTGGTCACACCGTTTGGCTTTTCATTAATTGTTATAAAATATTTACTAGCAGGCTTTAAATGTGTGTGTGTGTGTGTGTGTGTGTGTGTGTGTGCAAAACTAAACTTTCCGGCAAAACGCCGGCTGACTGATTAAAACAATTTTCACAACACATAAACATACGTTTAACTCCTTTATATAAAAAATTTAACATAAAAAAACATTTTTGTCCACAAAAAAGATAATAATAAGAATAAAGCTAAAATATTGTTAAGAAAAAAAATCCTCGGAACACCTCCGAGGATTTTTTACTTTTTCTGCAACTATATGCGTGTATTGTGTATTTTTTTACCTTTAAGGAAAAAATATACCCCTACCGGAATTGTAACCGCATACAAAATTGTTATGGCGCTCAAAACCATCCACGGTTTATTGAAAACAAGAGCCGCTCCAAAAACAACCAGCACAAACAATGGCGCAACCATATAAGTCGGCACTTTCATGTGCTTGGTTGAAATAGTGGGAATTCGGCTTATCATCAGCATTGCCACTATAAACATTACCGAACTGCACAGCCAATGACTGTGCAAAAATTCCCAATCCTTAAACTCAAAACTCAACATTATTGGAAGCACTGCCAGAGCAGCCGCTGCTGGTGCCGGAACTCCGGTAAAAAAGTTATTCCAATATGTTGGCAAGGGCTCATCTTCAAGCATCGTATTAAAACGTGCCAAGCGCATAGCCATACAAATTGCATACAACAGGCAAAAAAACCACCCAAACCGTGCAAAACCTGACAATGTCCATTGATACATCAAAATTGCCGGCGCCACGCCAAAGCTTACAAAATCGGACAACGAATCCAACTCTGCACCAAATTTGGTTGAACCTTTCAGCATACGTGCCACCCGCCCATCAAGCATGTCAAAAAATGCCGCCAAAAACACACAGATTATGGCTTTTGAGTACAATCCTGCTATCGAATATCTAATTGACGTAATCCCCGCACAAACTGCAAGCATTGTTACAATATTGGGAATAATTTTGCGTATGGGAAGAGATTTCAGCTTTTGCTTAGAGAGCTGAATTTGCGAATTTATATTTTCCATTATCCAGCCTTTCCTTTCATTTGCGGCGCTGCTGATTTCAGGTTAGCCAATACAGTTTCACCGGCAATCATTGTCTGCCCCAAGCACACTTGCGGCTCCACCCCGAGCGGCAGATATACGTCCAAGCGCGACCCAAAGCGAATCAGTCCAAAGCGCTCACCGGCTTTTAAGATATGTCCTTTTTTAACAAAGCACAAAATTCTGCGCGCCACCAATCCGGCAATTTGCACAAAAGCGATATTATGTCCGGTTTGTGTTTTCATCGCTAAAAGTTGGCGTTCATTATCAGAACTTGCTTTGTCGAGTGTAGCATTAAAAAACTTTCCTTTTACATAAGATGAGGCTGTAATTGTACCGGAGGCAGGAGAGCGATTGACATGCACATTAAACACGCTCATAAAAATGCTCACCCGAGTAAATTCTTCATTATCCATGCCCAGTTCTCTTGGTCCGCGAACTTTAGCAATCATTTGCACTTTACCATCGGCCGGCGAAATAACTGCGCCCTCAATTTGCGGCGTCACTCTCTCTGGATCGCGAAAGAAAAAATAGCACCAAACTGTCAAAATCAGCCCGACAACTCCCAGCGGGGTCCACATCCATGCCAATAACGCTGTTATCAAAGCAAAGACTGCAACAAACTTCCACCCCTCTTTATTAATGTGCGGAAAAGCATAAGGTATTATGCTATTGCGCAAAAAATTTTTCAAATGAATAAAATTATCATTTTTCATATTATATCCTTTCTTGTTTTTTCTGGCACACCGAAACGCTGTTTCTGCCATGCGCCTGCCACATGATACAAGAACATATTTTTACAAAATACGCAAGTTTAGTCTTGCATTTATAAAAATTTATCTGTATAAGTTTTTCAGATTGAGCGCTTGTGGCGGAACTGGTAGACGCTGCAGACTTAAAATCTGTTGGCCGCAAGGCCGTGCCGGTTCGATTCCGGCCTAGCGCACCATTTTTGAGCCGTTATGACAGATGTCAGACGGCTTATAATTTAGGCACCAATGCCCCAAGTTACACAAAAAAGGAAAAAGCAATGGCAAAAATCACATGGAAACCCGGCACACTAGAATATCCTCTGCCTCCGGTTATGGTCAGCTGCGGCAGCATTGAAAACCCCAACATAATGACTGCTGCTTGGACAGGCATTGTTAGCTCTGAGCCGCCAATGACTTATGTATCGATTCGCCCGTCGCGCTATTCGCATGAGCTTATCAAATCCAGCGGTGAATTTGTCATCAATTTGACCACGCTTGCCTTGGTTACGGCGGCAGATTATTGCGGTGTAAAATCCGGACGCGATGTCAACAAGTTCAAAGAAATGAAGCTAAAAGCCGGCGCCTGCAGCCAAGTTTCGGCTCCGCAGATTGTTGAAAGTCCGGTCTCTTTGGAATGCAAGGTAAAAGACATCATCAACTGTGGCTCGCATGATATGTTTTTGGCTGAGATTGTTGCCGTCAACATAGATGACCAATATCTTGACGAAGACGGCAAGCTTTGTTTGGAAAAAGCCGGTTTGATAGCATATTCGCACCATTATTATTACACATTGGGGCGCAATGTTGGTTTTTTTGGATTTTCGGTTTGCAAAAGTGCGCTGAAAGCCAAAGAAAAGATGAAAAATGTGGTTGTAGAGATAAAAACACCCAAAATCACCCTTGACCGCATGGCAAAATCTAAGAACAGCGCGCGGCGCGGTCCTTGGGGCAACAAAAATAAAAAATTCGGCAGCAACAATTCTTCCGGCCGTTCGCGTCCCAATCGCGGCGGCGAACAAAATCGCCGGCGTCAATCAGCACGCCGCTCCGGCCCTGCCACACGCTCCGGCTCTGCAAAAAAATAGTTTTTTCAGATTTTTATATACAAAAAAGCGCAGCTATTAAGCTGCGCTTCCAAAAACATTTAAAAGCTGAAAAACAGTCTGAAGAATGCCAGATAAGCTACATAGGGGTAAACTCAAACACTGCAGACGGAACATAATACTCATCATTATCGATATCAATCCGAGCATCATAGAGCAATACTTCAAAATAATGCGTCCCATTATTTCCCGTGCCAGCATACTCTTGATTTACCATTTCAACTTTACCCACGCGATGATAAGGCATCGCTTGATGTCCATTTCCAACTTTGCAGACTGCTGCCTGATATGTACATTCCAAAACAAACGAATAATACCTGTTGGAATAAACACTATATGCAGCCGAATCAATTATTGTAACCGCTCCATCTTGCCGCTCGGAACACTTTTTATGCCCTATTGAATCGCAGTATAAATTAAATTCTCCTGCATACGGCACGTAGAAAATGGTATCCAGAACGCGGTAGTAGACTTTGAGCGGCACCGAAACCTTCTCCCCGTCAACCTCCATCCACGAGGTGTACGTTATTTGGAAGGCGGTGGTATCGCCCTGCTCGTTGGTC
>CADBMA010000147.1 GCA_902795665.1 uncultured Rhodospirillales bacterium | reverse complement strand
TTAGAACAATATTTATTGGCCGGCGGAAAATTAATAATCTTTGTCGACCCTTATTCCGAAATTACGCAACTGTACTACGGATACCCACCTCATGGCAAAACTAGCTTAGGAGATATTCTATTTAATTGGGGAATCAGATATAACAATGACTATGTTGTCGGCAACATGGAAACTGCTCTGCAAACAACAGAGGGAGCTGATTATCCAATCTGGTTTATGACTTCTGGCAACCAATATAAAAAACTCAGTTTTCACAGCGCCGGAAGCTTTTCTATTAGTCCAATTGATGGCTTGGATTATCAAATTCTAATCACCACCCCTAAAAACTCCGGCAGCGTCTCAACTGAATACTTGCGTTATTTTTCCAAGAAAGATACCGTCAAACATTTTCAAAACAACAATAAGACCTACAACTTGGCCATTAAAGTCAGCGGTAATTTTCTTTCCGCCCATGATGAAAACAATACATTCAATGAACAAAACAACAGTCCTCTGCCATTTTTACCAATTGCCACAGAAGGGGCGCAATTAATCGTTATTGCCGATTCTGATTTTGCCTCCGACGAAGCTTGGGTGTTATCAAGTGATGAAAAGAATCCAATATATGGCAGCGCACCATATGCCGATAATGCTGAGTTTATTTTATCGCTCATTGATAACTCAATTACCGATGATAATTTTCCACTCGCTAACGTATATCCTAAATATTTTGATGAAACCAACATTACACAAGCCGTTTCAACTCCGCTTATCACAGCATTTCAGCAGCAAAAGCTTGATATTGAAAAACAATATCACGAAACCATTGAAAAATTACAAGATATTGAATATCAAAATATCAATGAAGATATAGACACCGGAAAACGTTTACAATACAAACAACAAACCGAAATGCTCAAAAATCAGATAAACGATTACCGCAACAGACTTGATCGGCTCAACTCTCTGCTAATCCACCGTATAGAATTGTCAGTTCAAAAAATAATGTTAATAAATGCAGTTATTTGTCCGTTTATTATCATCTTAATTTTCTTCTTAATCATAAATGTTTTACGTAAGAATAATGTCAAGAGGCTGAGATGAAGCAGAGATTTATATTTATCACCATTGCTCTTTTAATAATCGGCACCGCGTCTATCATCGGGATTTATTATGCAAATCGCCCAAGCATTTCTGTTTCACAATTATCACTGCAAATTGCATCTACCAACACCATAATAGTCAATAACGACACAACACTGGTGCGCCAAAATGGCATTTGGTACAGCCGTGATGACGATTTTTATCCAGTTAACAGCGATATTGCTGAAAAGTTATTAAATGATTTGCAACAAGCTTTAACCCAAAGCATTAGCTATAAAGATGAAATTTCCGAAGGCGGTGAAATTATCATCAAGACATCTCTTCCGCACAATATTAAATTATATTTTAATGCCGTCAACGGACAAACCGACGAAATGATTGCCGTATACAACTCCGAAAAATATCTCTTGCGCGGAAACTTTCAAATTCCTTCACAGCCATATCAATGGTTTATTCAGCCCTTAATTCCGCTCTCTGATAATAATATAAGCGAAATTTATGGCATCGATCCGAGCAAGTTTTCATTTTCACAATTGTTTTTTTACCAAGCAACAAAACAAAATGATTTCAAAGATTGGGATAGACACAATTTAAAAATTATGACCACAGATGGAATTATTGTTAATTTGACAGTCTATATGCGTAATCATAGCTACTGGGCATCTGTTGATTTACAAACTTCTGTAATGCCAACATTAGCCGCCGCCGAATATGTAAAAAATAACGGTTTCCTATACAGCGGCTGGTTTTTTGAATTACCACAACCGGAAGGAAACCGTTTATTCAGCTCAGAAGCACAATATTAATAAGTTTCGCCGTTATAAACATCGGGACCAAAGTCGGCCTGACTGCTGTTATACATACGCTCCAATCGGCGAAGCAATTCTTCATTAACATCTTTAACGCATTCCTTGCGTCCATATTCCAAATCACCATTAAGCTGATAAAGAGCCATACCGCTCAGAGAACACAAGCGCTCTCTATATGCCACAAACTGATCATTCATATCTTTCATATTGCCGCGAAACATTCCGTTACCATTATTCCATTTTTGAAATTCAGGGTACTTTAGCAATGAATTATAATAAGCTTCAATTGCTGCATTTTGTCTTGCAATTTCAGCATTAAGACAAGCCACATATTCTTGCGCGGTATAAGAAACTGATTGTTCCATACATTTTTTATACTCTTTTTGCTGAAAATCATAATCTGCAACCAATACCGAATTTTTCCTTGCATACAGATTATCTTGGGCATATCCGTCCACAATCATCGACAGCATTGCCGCCGCTACAAAAATTAAATTTTTCAACATATCACATACTCCTTCGTGTTTTTTGTTTATTATTCTAAAAATAAGTATAAAAAAAGTCAATTAAAGATTACCGTCTCTTGATTTTACATTAAATATAACTTATATATTACATATAATGTAAAAAGAGGGCGTAATGAACCAACACCGAATACATAAAAAAGCCGATGAACTATGGCATTTTTTCGAAAACAATATTTTTGTAAACAACGGACAATATTCATACAATACAAATTTGGTATTTAGTTTTGCTGATTATATAGATAGCCTGTCGGACGAGGACTTAGCCGATTTTTTACAATGCTCACAAAATTGTGATGTAAAACTTTTTCGGAAAATATTAAATGACGGGGTAGACAAATGGCTACACGATTTCGCTAAGACCCTAGCCATAATGTAATTTATAGCATACCCACAAAATCATCTTCATTCAGTATCGCAATTCCAAGTTCTGCAGCCTTTGCGGCCTTGCTACCGGCATCTGCTCCAACCACGACATAATCCGTGTTTGCCGACACCGATCCGGCAACTTTTGCCCCTTTCGATAGAGCCTTTGCTTTTGCTTCAGCTCTGGTCATTGTCATCAACGTTCCTGTAAACACCAGAGTTTTACCGGATAGTTGCGACGTATTATCAACACGCTCAGCAAAATCCTGAATTGAAATCATCTTCACCAGTCCCTCAATAATCGCAATATTGTGCTGTTCTTGAAAAAACTCCACTATATCTTTGACCATTGCCGGACCAATTCCATCAATTGCCAATAATTTTTCAGTATTTTGCGCCTTCATTTCTTTTACAAATTCATTCCACGATATAAAATTTTGCGCAATCAACCGAGCTGTTGCCGCACCGACTTGCCGAATACCTAGGGCATAAATAAAACGTGATAAAGAAATATGCCGGCTTTTATTAATTGCTGAAAATAAATTTTCTACCGATTTTTTACCCCATCCCTCACGTTTTTCAAGTTGCAATCCTTGATTGCGACTAAACAAATCATCTTCTGACCCAAAATTACGCTCTTCTAGTGTAAAAATATCAACCGGACTGCTGATAATTTTCTCAGAATAAAAATCTTCAATTATTTTTTCGCCCAATCCATCAATGTCCATTGCATCACGTGATACAAAATGTTTCAAACGCTCAATTGCCTGCGCCGGACAAGTCAGACCTCCGGTGCAGCGCCGGACAGCCTCATCTTCTTCACGCACAGCATGCGCTCCGCATTGCGGGCAAATAACCGGAAATTCAAATTCTTGACTATCCGGCGGACGTTTGTCAAGCACCACTTTTACCACTTGAGGAATCACATCTCCGGCACGCTGAATAATAACACTATCACCGATTCTGATATCTTTACGCTTTATTTCATCTTCATTATGAAGGGTAGCATGTGAAACCAAAACTCCTCCAACATTTACCGGCTCCAAATCGGCAACCGGTGTCAAAGCTCCGGTTCTTCCAACCTGTATACGTATATCATTAATTTTTGTAACCGCCTGCTCTGCCGGAAATTTATGGGCAATTGCCCAGCGAGGAGTTCTTGTTAAAAATCCCAATCTCTCCTGCAAATCAATATCATTAACCTTATACACCACACCATCAATATCATAAGGCAATTTTGAACGTATCTGCATCAGATTATCAAAAAACACATCAATTTCAGCAATTGAATGACATAGACGATTATTAGGATTAATTGGAAATCCCCATTTTTGAAGATGCTTAAAAAAGTCTTCTTGCGATGACCATACGCGTTCTGAAACTTCACCCCACGTATAGGCAAAAATACTCAAATTTCGTTGTCTGGTCACATCTGCATCAAGCTGTCGCAATGAACCGGCAGCTGCATTTCGTGGATTGGCAAAAAGTTTTTTACCGGCTTCTTCATTCCTCTGGTTCAATTCCAAAAAATCAGCTTTTGACATATATACTTCACCGCGAATTTCCAATATCTCAGGAACTTCCCCGACAATTTTTTTCGGAAGCCCTGATATCGTGCCAAGATTTGCCGTAATATCCTCACCAGTAGTTCCGTCACCACGAGTCGCCCCTTGAACAAAAACACCCTTCTCATATCTTGCTGTAAAGGACAAACCGTCAATTTTAGGCTCACACATAAAATCAATATCAGAATCTGTATTTAAAAAACGTTTTACTCCTTTTATAAAGTCCGCAACTTCATCCATTGAAAAAACATCACCGAGAGACAACATTGGAAATCTATGGGCAATTTTACCAAAACCGCTCTGCAGCGGAGCGCCGACTTTACGCGATGGACTATCCGCTCGCACTAAATGCGGAAATTTAGTTTCCAATTCCAAATTTCGTTGTTTAAGACTATCATATTCCGCATCACTCAAAAAAGGAGCATCATTTTGATAATAAGCAATATCTGCCCGTGCCATTGCAGCAGCAATTTCTGCTAATTCTTTCTTGGCCTCTTCTTCCGAAATTTCATCTATCAAACGCATTTTATCATACCCTCATCATTTTTATTTAATATAAAATATTTATATCAAAAATCCATAATAACTTTGTTTTTACACAAAGCGTGACTTTTTAAGCTTTTATTTAACTTTATAGGCTTATAATTAACCCGAAAAAAAATATTGTAAGGAAACATGCCATGCGTATAATTATCAATCCTGATTATAACAAGTGCTCTCAATGGGCTGCCGATTATGTTGCATACAAAATCAAATCATGCCGTCCTACACCGGAAAAACCTTTGGTCATAGCCCTTCCTGCCGGCAGTTCACCATTAGGAATGTTTGAACGCTTGATTGCTATGTTTAAAAAGGGAAAAATTTCATTTCAAAATGTTGTTTTCTTCAATATGTGCGAGTATGTTGGACTTGCCACTGACAGCAAATTCAGTTTCAGCCACACACTGTGGGAAAAATTTTTTCAGCATATCGATATAAAAAAGAAAAATATTCATCTGTTAAATGGAAACACCAGAGATTTTGCCAAAGAATGTGCAGAATATGAAAAGAAAATTCGCAGCTACGGCGGTATTGATTTATTAGTAGCCGGCGTTGGCGAAGATGGACATATTGCTTTCAATGAGCCGGGCTCTTCTTTGGCATCGCGCACCCGCTTAAAAGCTCTCAATCGGGATACCATCCGCGCCAATTCGCGATTTTTTAACAACAACGAAAATCTTGTACCGAGAACTGTTGTCACTATAGGTATATCAACCATTATGGATTCTCGCGAGGTTATGGTTCTTGCTTCCGGAAACAACAAAGCCAACGCTCTGCACTGCGCTGTGGAAGGCAGCATCAATCATATGTGTCCTTTGAGCATTTTGCAAATGCATCCGCACGCACTGATTGTTTGCGATGAAGACGCCGCTTCAATGCTCAAATCAAGCACCGTACGCTATTTTAATGACAATGAAGCAACCAAATTCGGAAAATAAAAACTATATTTTATCAACAATTTTGGCCGCAATTTCCAAATAAGCCTTGGCAAACTGGCTATCTGGTTTTGCCTGAACAATAGGCATTCCCTCATCCGCATGACTACGGATTTGAATATCCAACGGAATATCCCCCAAAAAATCGACCCCAATTTGAGCGGCCGTATTTCTGGCTCCATGCTCTCCGAAAATATATTCCTTATTGCCGCAATTTGGGCATAAATAATAGCTCATATTCTCAACAACACCCAAAATAGGCACATTAACC
>CADBMA010000146.1 GCA_902795665.1 uncultured Rhodospirillales bacterium | reverse complement strand
ATGTACGCCCTTGTACACTCCGTGAAAAATTCTCAATTTTCTTATCATCCGCACACACTCTCCGCTTTTATGCTGAATGCATAAGCCGACGTTTGATACACAAAAAAACTCCCCACCATCGGGGAGTTTTTTTATGGATTCTAATTTCCAGCTATTCTTGAGGAGGTACCAAGTCAGGCAAAGTGCCTATAGCTTTCTTGCGCTTCAGTTTGCCAACAAACTTAATTGACCTCTGGGCATCCCATTTCTTTTTGCCCTCTTCAGTGTTAAATATCTGCTTATAAACCTCAATCGCTTGATCAAACTCGGATAACTTGGTAAGGCAGCTGGCCAAACCATCATATAATTTATGATGATAGCGCCCTTCATTAATCATTTGCGCTTTCTTGTAGCATTTGAGCGCATCGGGAAACTTCATCATTTTTTGATAAACAAAACCAATACTAATCCATGCCTGAATTTCACGGCTGTTGATGTTAAGAATTTTGGTAAAACATTTTAACGCCGAATTGTTGTCCCCCATCAACTGATAGGTAACACCAATACCATTCCATGCTTTGATATTGGACTTGTCAAATGTTAAAACTTTTTTGAAAAAAGAAATTGCACGCTCAAATTGTTTGAGCTTTTGCAAAGTAACAGCAATACTCAAAAGTGTTTGAATATGCTGCGGATCAATTTTCATGGCCTGTTCCAAAACGTCTAACGCCTCTTTATACATGTACATATGCTGCAAAGCAATAGCTTTTCCGTTAAGAGCTTCTAAAGACGTAGGATCAATTGCGGCAGCTTGTTCAAACTGTACAATTGCATCTTTGTACAAACCACGCATTGACAAGGTAACACCCTTGTTATTGATAATTTCAACTGATTGAGGATTTTTTTCCAAAGCCTTATCAAAACATTCTACAGCCTCAGTATAACGGCTCAGTTTCTGCAGGGCAAATCCCTTAGAATTTAATGCTTTCCACGAATCAGGCTGTTCATTAATAGCCTGATCAAACTGGGCAATAGCGTCTTTATAAAAACCTTGGTCTAAAAGTTCTTGACCACGGCGATATGAGTTATTTTCGTTTGTATTTACCATAGCTTTCTCTTTTACAAAATAATTCAATAGCGTTAATCCTATTACTAAAAAGAATATTTGTCAATTAGATAATTTTTATTTGTCGAGTTATTGGTATATCCGTACGAATTTCAAGCCAACGACTGTCACGTTTTTGACAAAAATCTTTCATACTTTTGCGTTTATTTGCAAAAAAATTTGCATATTCCGTGCAAAAATCTTTCATTCGACTATCAAAAACTAAATTTTCACCGTTCTCCGAAATCATATATTCTCCCGGAGCTGGTGCCTGTGCCTCCAAAATATCATAAACACAAATGCAAAATGTTTGCGCTTTTTTTGACAATGCCGCCAAAGTTTTTCGACAATTTTCACCCCACTCTGCAAAATCACTTATTATAAAAACCGAAGCACGACTCTTTAGACTTTTGAGTAGCAACTGCAATGTTTTTTCCAAACCAACGGTAGATGGCTGTTCTTTTAGCAAATCCTTACCAACAGCTACAATTTTGTTAAAAACTGCCAATAATTGAGCGCGATTTTGCTGCGGCTTAAAGTACCATGAACGCTGACCATCAAATATCAAGACTCCGAATCGGTCATTATTTTCTTGTGCCATCCACCCCAAAAGAGCCGCTATCTTAGATGCAGTAACAGATTTAAGCTCATTTTTAGTGCCAAAGGCCATCGACGCCGACAAATCCAAAACCACATAAATTTCCCGATCTTTTTCTTCAGCATAAACCTTCGTATAAGGGGTATTTTTACGTGCAGTCACGCGCCAATCAATATCTCTGACATCATCACCAAAGGTATATTCACGAATTTCTTCTACCTCAATTCCTCGTCCCTTAAAAGCAGATTTCACATCTCCGGAGCGGACAGACGTTGCCAAATTACTATGAACACGCAGATTATGAACATTACGCCGTTGCGCCATAAGTTCATCAAAACTTACCGCCAAGCCGCTTAGATCTTTTTTATTATTAGACCTGCCAAACAACACCGAAGCTATTTTGCTGATTTTATCCATAATTTTTCCTTATGGCAATGGAACTATGGTCAACAATTTGGTAATGATATCATCACTGGTATAGCCATCGGCTTGGGCTTCAAAACTCAAAATCACACGATGACGCAGAATATCATAAATAACCGCATGAATATCCTCTGGAGTAACAAATTCGCGTCCGCTCATCCATGCATGAATTTTGGCACAGCGATCCAACGCTATTGTCGCGCGAGGACTGGCTCCAAACATTACCTGTCCGGCCAAATTTGCATCATATTTTTCAGGATGACGTGTCGCCACAATGAGTTGTACCATATATTCTTCCAGTTCTTTGCTCAAATAGGTCTTAAGCGCTTCATTAGTAGCCTTTTCAACGTCATCTATTGCCAATTTTTCAAAATTCTTTTGCTTTTGTGGATTAATAAAAGTCCCCTCACCTCTTACCAATTCCAAAATTTTATGCTCATCATCAGCCGTGGGCTGATCAATGCGTATATACATCAAAAAACGATCAAGCTGCGCCTCGGGAAGATTGTATGTTCCCTCATGCTCAATTGGATTTTGGGTGGCCATAACCATAAACAATTTCGGCAGAGCAAATCTTTTTCCGCCAATACTTACCTGTCTTTCAGCCATGGCCTCCAAAAGCGCCGACTGCACTTTTGCCGGAGCACGATTGATTTCATCAGCAAGAATCATATTGGCAAATACCGGACCTTTACGAAATTCAAATTCGCCCTTTGATGCGGTATAAATCTCGCTTCCAGTAATATCAGACGGCAAAAGATCTGGTGTAAACTGAATGCGGCTAAAATCCGCCGAAATACAATCTGCCAGCGTTTTTATTGCCTTGGTTTTGGCCAGTCCGGGAGCTCCTTCAACCAAGGCATGACCTTCCGCCAACATTGTAATAATCATTTTTTTCACTAAATCTTTCTGGCCAATGATTTTTGAATTCATAAATTCTGTTAACGCCATGATTTTGTTTTGAATTTCTGACATTTGCACCTCTTTTGAGTATTAGTTTAAAAAGCACTTTTATTTCATGCGATAATATCATAATATAAGATTTGAAAAAACAAAAAACAAGAAGTATCCGCAAATGAATGATATATTTGATTTAGACATCGGCAATACCGCGATAGAATATGATAACATTTCTGCCTTAACCACAATAAGCACCCCGTGGTTAAACGAGCTTAATAACGAGCAAAAACAAGCCGTAACCACCACTGATGGCCCTTTGCTTGTGCTTTCAGGTGCCGGAACCGGAAAAACCAAAGTTTTAACCACAAGACTGGCTTATATTTTATCACAACACAAAGCCAACCCTTGGAATTGT
>CADBMA010000145.1 GCA_902795665.1 uncultured Rhodospirillales bacterium | reverse complement strand
TGGGAACTGATAAAAAAATCCGAGTGCGACAAACTCAGTCACGGTGGAGCAAAAGTTTCTGACAAACATTGCAACTTTTTGATCAATACCGGAAATGCAACCGCCAAAGACATTGAAACCTTAGGAGAGATGATTATTACACAAGTGCGGCAAAAGACATACATTACTCTTGAATGGGAAATTAAACGCGTGGGTATTGAAAAATAAATGTGGTTCCGTAAAAAAAATATCACAACCGAAATTCCGGCAGCCAAAGTTGACGAGCGTCTAAAAGTTTATTTGCCTCGCCTTTGGCCATATCGTTTTATCGGCAATATTATCATATTGACCTTAATCGCTTCCATATCACTAGGAATTTACGTTATTAAGACCAATTTTGTAGGCCAAAAACTTATTTCAATATCTGACTATTTCATCAGCTTCACATCAAAAATAGGTTTTACACTTGATGACATTTTGGTATACGGCCGAGTAAAAACTCCGCTAGAAGAAATTAACAACGTTGTTACCATTCACCGCGGCGACAACATTTTTGGTTCGGACATTCATCAGCTCCGTGCAGATTTGGAGCAACTTCCATGGGTAAAATCCGCAGTCATCAAACGCAGCTACATGCCCAACACCATAAAAATAAAGCTTTCCGAACGACAAATTCAGGCAATTTGGCAAATAAACGGACGTTTTTATCCGGTCGACACTCTCGGCAACGTCATCGATACAGATCAAATTCCCAACCAACCTCTTCTTTTAATTATTGGACGAGGAGCCCCGCAAAATCTTAATGATTTGCTGACAATCATAAGTAACGACGACGATGACATTTATCCTCGTGTAAAGGCCGCAGTTTTTGTCTCTGAGAGGCGCTGGAATATCATTCTTGATGATATTGAAAACGGCATCACTATAAAGCTTCCGGCACACAATACCGAGGCAGCGTGGAAAAAATTATTAAAATTAAACAAAACTCGCGGCATTCTTAAACGTAAATTAACCATCATTGATTTAAGATTCGATAATAAAATTTTAGTAACTCCGCGCAAATTGTCTGCCGACGAGCGCGTCAACCTAAACAAAGGCAAAGAACACAGCATTTAAGGGAGCCGACAAAATGAACTCTTTTAACCGACAAACTTTAATCGCAGCTCTGGACATCGGCTCGTCCAAAGTATGCTGCGTTATTGCCCGTGTCAGCCGCGACCAAAAAATAACCATCGTCGGCTATGGTTACAACGCTTCCAAAGGCATCAAAAACGGCATAATTACCGACATCAAACAAGCAACATTTTCTGTTTGCGATGCTGTTGAAGCTGCAGAACAAATGGCCAACGAGCGTGTTGAAAGAATTATTGTCAACATCTCCGGCAAAGAAGTAAAAAGCAGCATCCGCACTGCTCAGCTCAGCCTCAACAAATCCAAGCCCATTACTGAGGTTGAAATTAAAAAAGTAGTTGAAAAAGGCATCAATAAAATAAATGTTGAAAACAATGAGCTCATCCATTGCCTCCCCATCGGCTACAAACTTGATTATGGCGAAGAAACAGCCGACCCTCGCAACCTTTTTGGTGAAAATTTAGTAGTTCAAGTGCTCACCGGCATGGTTCCGGAAATCATGTTCCGCAACACCAAAACCGTACTCGACAATTCACATCTTGATATTGCCGAAAAAGTTCTTTCCCCCTACGCTTCGGGTTTATCTTGTTTGGTTGACGACGAAAAAGAACTTGGCGCTACCGTAATTGATATTGGCGGCGGCACAACCAGCATTGCCAGTTTTCGCCACGGTCACCCAATTTATTTCAACTCCATCGGTGTTGGCGGCAACAATGTCACCAATGACATTGCTTGGGGTTTAACAACATCTTTTGCTCATGCCGAACGGCTCAAAACGCTGCACGGATGTGCCTTCGTCACCACTCAAGACAAAAATGAAACCATCAATGTCTATCCGGTTGGCGAAGAAGACGACAGCCTTATAAAACAAGTTCCAAAATCTGAGCTTAACGGCATTATTTCGCCGCGCATTGAAGAAATGTTTGAGCTTGTAAACCAAAAGCTCAACGAAGCCGGTCTTAAAGACAGCACATCACACCGAATTGTTCTAACCGGTGGCGGCAGCCAGCTTTCCGGCATTCGTGAGGTTGCTTCTCTCATTTTAGAAAAACAAGTACGTTTGGGGCGCCCCCGCAACATCAGCAACATTTTAGACATATCCAATTATCCGGTTTTGCAATATCCGTCTTTTTCCACGGTTATCGGCCTGTTGCTGTTTGTTCTCAACTACACCGAGCGCAAGCCTCATAAGATTATTTCCAAACCCCTCAATACCGAAGGCGGAAGATTTTCCAAAATAATGAACTGGCTCAAGCAAAATTTTTAATTTTGGTAACCAAACCTTAATCACTTTTAAATATTATGATAGCAAATCGTGTTATCATTCAATTTGGGAGTAAAAATAATATGCCCGTTACATTAGCTGTACCAGAAACCAATATGATTACTTTAAAACCGCGCATTTCTGTGATTGGTGTCGGCGGTGGCGGCGGCAATGCCGTCAACAATATGATTGCCAAAAAACTTGAAGGTGTAGATTTTATTGTTGCCAATACCGACGCGCAAGCACTTGAAAATTCTAAATGCAGTCGCAAAATTCAGCTTGGCATTGAAACCACTCACGGTCTTGGCGCCGGAGCACGTCCTGAGATTGGTCGCGCCGCTGCCGAAGAAGCTCAAGCCGAAATTGAAAAAGAACTAGAAGGTGCCAACATGGTATTCATCACTGCCGGCATGGGCGGCGGCACTGGTTCCGGTGCAGCTCCGGTTGTGGCTCGTATTGCCAAACAAAAAGGCATTTTGACCATTGGTGTGGTTACCAAGCCATTTCAATTTGAGGGCAAAAAACGTTCCCAAACGGCCGAAAGCGCGGTTGATGAGTTCACCAACTGCGTTGACAGCATTATCATTATCCCCAACCAAAATTTATTCCGCATTGCGGACAAAAACACCACTTTGGCAGACGCCTTTATTTTGGCGGACAATGTTTTATATTCCGGCGTACGTTCAATTACTGACCTTATGATGATGCCCGGTCTCATCAACTTAGACTTTGCAGACATCAAAAGCATCATGGAAGACAAAGGCAAAGCCATTATGGGCACCGGCGAAGCCGAGGGTGAAAACCGTGCTCTGCGTGCTGCAGAACAGGCTCTTTCCAACCCCTTGTTAGATGACAACAACATGAGCGGCGCCAAAGGTGTTTTGATTAACATTACCGGCGGTTCTGACCTTACATTGTTTGAAATTGATGAAGCCGCCAACCGCATAAAAGAAGAAGTTGACGAAGATGCCAACATTATCTTCGGCTCAAGCTTTGACGACAATTTATCCGGCAAAATCAGAGTTTCGATTGTTGCCACCGGAATTGACAACAACGGCCTCAGAGTGCAAAAGCACAACACTTCCACCATCAATTATTTGGAAGAAAGTTACAGCAATGAGCCATCAGTCCTTAGCACTTCCAGCGAAGAAATTGACAGCAATTTAGCCAAATTTGCTGCCAACATTGCTCCGGAGAGCTTGGTTTCTGAAGAAACTCACGAAACAACAGCCGAAAACAATCATGCCGAATATATCACCGATTCGCCTATTGAAGAAGACGAAGAAGAAGATACCGCCTCTTCTGAACCTGTTGCCATTATCGATGATTTGGCTGCCGAATCTGCCGAAGACGATTCTTCTGCCATAATTGACAACATTCCTCAAGCATCGTCATTATTCAGCGCCATAATCAACCGCTCTGATCACAACGACGTTGATGAACAGTTTGCAAGTGCCTTGTCTGCACAAAGCAACAGCTTTTCTTCCATCCACACTCCGCACATTGTTGAAGAAGAACCCGAGCTGTTTGCCAACAATCCACAGGCTTTTGCTCCTGCTCCCAAGGTAGAAGAAAATGAAAAACTCATTGTCAGCAACGAAGACGAATATACCCCGACCTTGATTGAACGTTTTGCCGGTTTTTCAATTGCCAAACGCAATCGCAAAAAGAAAATGGAACAAGAGCGCCATTATCAAGAACCGGTAACTCCATCACTTGCCGGCAATGACGACGACCGCGGCAACTTGGATATTCCATCTTTCTTGCGTCGAAAATAATCTGGTTCCCCTCATTGTGGAGGGGAACGCTTTTTTATGAGGATATAAAATGATTAAAGGTTTCAAATTTTCCGGACTATTACTTGCCACCACTTTTTTGAGCACACCGGC
>CADBMA010000144.1 GCA_902795665.1 uncultured Rhodospirillales bacterium | reverse complement strand
GTACACGATAATTTTACCAAGCAGATTATGTGCGATAAAACTATTGATGTATATGATGAACTGTTGAAAATTGATTAAAGTAAAGGAATAAAAATATGGTTGCTATAAAATTACCGGATGGTAGTGTTATGGATTTTGACGGCAATGTTTCAGGACTTGAAGTTGCCGAAAAAATCAGTGCCGGTTTAGCGAAAAATGCTTTAGCGGTTAGGGTCAATGATAAATTGCAGGATTTGGACACAACAATCACCACCGATGCAACCGTAACCATCATTACCGCAAAAGACAAAGAAGGATTGGATATTTTGCGTCACTCCTGCTCTCACGTTATGGCAGAGGCCGTAAAAGAGCTGTGGCCAAATGTGCAAGTAACAATCGGACCGGCTATTGACAATGGTTTTTATTATGATTTTTCACGCAAAGAGCCTTTTACGACTGAAGACTTTGAAAAAATTGAGGCCAAAATGCGTGAGATTGTTAAGCGTGATGAAAAAATTACTCGTAGGGTTTTGCCTCGAAGTGAAGCAATTGCTTATTTTAAGTCAATCGGTGAGCATTATAAAGTTGAGCTGATTGAAGATTTGCCCGAAGATGAGGTTATTTCGCTATACTCTCAAGGTGATTTTACTGATTTGTGCCGCGGTCCGCACGTGCCGTCAACCGGCAAAATCGGTGATGCATTCAAACTGATGAAAGTTGCCGGCGCTTATTGGCGCGGCGATTCTTCAAAAGAAATGCTGCAGCGCATTTATGCCACTGCATGGGCCAACAAAAAAGATTTGGACGCTTATTTGAATATGCTTGAAGAAGCTGCCAAACGCGACCATCGCAAACTGGGCAGAGAAATGGATTTGTTCCACTTTGAGCCGGAATATGCTCCTGGTGCCGTATTTTGGCATGAAAAAGGCTATCGCATTTATCGCAGGCTGATTGAATATATGCGCAACCGTCAGGAACATAACGGATATATTGAAATTGAAACTCCGCGCATTATGGACAGAGTTTTGTGGGAGACCTCTGGTCACTGGGACAAATATGGCGCTCACAACTATTCGGGCAAAACCGAAGATGGGAAAATGTTCTGCGTAAAGCCAATGAACTGCCCAGGGGGATTATTGGTGTATAAACAAGGGATTAAGTCTTATCGCGATTTGCCGCTGCGTATGGCAGAGTTTGGCAAGGTAAACCGCTATGAAGCCTCGGGTTCATTGATGGGGCTGATGCGAGTTCGTGAGTTTACGCAAGATGATGCCCATATTTTCTGCACTTTTGAGCAGATGGAAGAAGAATGCATTACAACCTTGAAACTGATTTTTGATATCTATAAAGATTTTGGCTTTGATGAAGTAAAGATTTATCTTTCGACTCGTCCGGACAGTGTTTATCGAATCGGCTCTGATGAGGTTTGGGATATGTGCGAAAATGCTTTATCAAACGCCCTGACCTCTCATGGATATAAATTTGAAATTAATGCCGGAGAAGGTGCATTTTATGGTCCCAAGCTGGAGTTTATTCTGCGTGATGCCATTGGGCGTGAATGGCAATGCGGAACAATTCAGGTTGATATGAACTTGCCGCAACGCTTTGATATCTCTTATATTGGCGAAGACGGCGAAAAGCATCGACCGGTGATGTTGCATCGTGCATTGTTTGGCTCAATTGAGAGATTTTTGGGCATTTTGATTGAACACCATGCCGGCAAGTTGCCGCTGTGGCTGTCGCCGGAACAAGTTATGGTGGCTCCGATTGTCAGCGAATTTGATGATTATGCTGAAACGGTTGCCGTCAAACTGCGTGCAGCCGGATTGAACGCCAAGACAGATTTGCGCAATGAAAAAATCAATTATAAAGTGCGCGAACACTCTTTAGCCAAAATTCCGGTTATTGCCGTGGTAGGCGCCAAAGAAAAAGAAAACGGCACGGTTACGATTCGCCGTCTTGGCTCTGAAAAACAAAGCATAATGAAACTAGAAGATTTTGTTGCTGCTTTGGTAGAAGAGTCCAAAATGCCGCATATCAACGAATAAGACAAGCGTCTTTTAAGAAAAACACCGTCTTGACAACAAGACGGTGTTTTTGTGTCAATTATGGCAAAATTCTGCCAAAACTGATAGCGTTTATTCCTCTATAAACACCAAAAAGTTTAATAAAATGTAAAAATAACGAAAATTTTGACAAAAAATACTTGCATGGTTGTTTTTTTTGTGGTATATTGCCTGTAAATCGAGTTACAACTTAGGAGATAAAAACAATGGAAGCCAAACATGCTGCTAATTTAGTGAGAGCCGGACAGTTTAGTGAAACTGACGTCAGCGTTCTGTATGATGCCCTTAAAGGCAATCCAGAATATGCTGACTTGCTTGAAACATTGGCCAAATATGCCGCCAGAAAAGCTGACAATATGGCTGAAAAGCAAAAGTTTGATAAAGAGAAGGCTGAAAAGCTTCTTGAAGTTTTGCTTGATAATGTTGATACATATCCGAGACAATTTGATTATGTATTCGAAGGGCTGAAGGCTGATTATGAAGAAGTAGCCAAAGGCGGTGAGCTTAAGGTTGAGCAGAAAGATGTTTCTTCAAAGGCTGAGAAAAATATTGTTGTTGAGCAAGCGCCTGAGCATGATTCTAAGTCTAAGTCTAAGTCTACTAAATCTACTCAAGGACAGAAAACAGGTTCACCTAAAGTTAGTAAAAAGTTGGCAGCTCTACGAACAGAAATTAATCAGGACATTGCTGCTGTTGCGCGTGAAATTCATGAAACTCCAAAAGTTGAAGTGATAGAAAATGCTGTGATTGTAAAAAAGAAAAATGGCAGTGAAACTCGTTTTACCGACTCGACTCATGCAACGGTTAAACCTGCGGCTGAGCCTGCTGTAAATGATTTTGATTTTATCGTCCAAAGAGCAAAAGTTCGCAATCAAAAAATTACTCTCGGTGAAAAAATGACCGACGAGTTCCGCAATGCCTTGATTGAGGCTTGTGCTAAAGCCGATGTTCCGGTTACCAATATGACACCGCAACAGATGATACTGTATATAAAATCTAAGCCGGCGCCGGAAACATCTTTAAACAGTGTTGAGCGTCCGGTGGTTGCGCCGGTGGTTGCACCTGTGGTTACTCCGGTTGCTGAAAGAACTGAGTCAGAACATACAGCTGATAATAGTCAACTCGACAGCGTTGCAGCTCCGGTTGCTGAAGATGTAATTGAAGAAACTCCGATTGCTGAAGATGTAATTGAAGAAACTCCGGTTGCTGAAGATGTAATTGAAGAAACTCCGGTTGCTGAAGAAATAGAAGCTCGTGGTGTGGAAGATTCACTTGCGAATAATCGAAGAGCTATTTTGGAAAAATATAGAGAACAATATAGCGCTGATAATCAGCAAGATTATGTTGCTCCTTCAACTGAGTCTAATGCTGGCGATAGCTATGAAGTTCCGCTTGATACTCCTCAAGTAGATGACGACATTCGCGAAATGTCCTCAGATGAGCCAACACCGTCTCAGTCATATGAGTCTTCGTATAATTTTAACGAACCGATGACAGATGAGCCGGATCCAAAACCAGCGCCGTCTCCGGCATATGAGTCTTCGTATGATTTTGATGCACAGGTAGCAGATGAGCCAGAGCCGGAACCAGAGCCAGTGGTAAGGTCTTCATATGATGAAGAAGATAATGAGACCAAACAGCCAAGCAAGGCAAAACGTTTTTGGGATAAATCTAAAAAATGGTTTATCGGCGCGGCAATGGTTGTTGGTATGGGAGTTTTGGTTCGCGCTTGCGGCGGCGGTGAGAAAAAAGAAAAAGATAATGACCGTGCGGAGTTTAAGACCGAGCATACCGCTAAAAGTTCATTTGGTGCTGATGATACTATTCCTGTAGTAAATATCGAAGAATCTACTCCTGAAAATATAGTGTTTGATGGAATTGACGGCGGAGACAGAGGCGAGCAATCTTATGATGTTCCATTGGAGTGGAATGACGGATTGACTGTCACCAAGAGCCGGTTTAACCGTATGTTCAGTTACTTCCCCCCGCATGATGATAATAATCATACCAATTGGAAGAACGCGTGTATAAATTCCATGACACATGCTCATAATTTCAAACTTAAGAATGGCGACCCAATGCCGTGGGATGAGTTTTTCTCTAAAACATTGTACCTTGTGGCGCATACAAGCAAACTTAATGGTCTAAAATGTGACGAACATGGCTCTATGTTGGCACATCATAGAGATACAGGAATGGGAAGAGCTATCGCTGGAGCTTGGCGGATTATAACATGTGGTGACACAACTGACGTAAATTTTGAAGACACACAAGATGTATTAGACGCTGTTGATAAGAAGGGAAATATACATTTGACTAAAGGTCTTAAGAGGCTTTCTCCCCAAATAGATGTATATAATCATTTTGATCCGGAAACTGGAATACTCATGGGTGATCCTAACAACCATAATATAATGGTAGAAGTACGAAGAGGCTGTGATCCGCAAGTTGGATTTGAGGGAACCGGTGCAGATAAAAAAGCAAAAGAAGAAACCGTAGCACCGACTCCGGAACTGACGCCGGCACCTCGGAATATTGAGGCTCCTCTGCAAAAAATGCCTCCACAGGCTACACCACAAGCTGAACCGCCGGCACCAGTCGAGCTGCCTCAGCCGAGTTTGAATATTCCTCAAGGAGGAGAAGCTTATGATTTGGGGGGAGGCGCATTTCATGGCAGCGAAGGGGTACCAGAATTCGTGGATAACATAGTTTGCAATGCTGCTGGACAGCTTCATAAAAATAAGAAAGATCCTGACAACGCACAAAATGACAGTTTAAATAATTTAGGTACCGACCATCTACAAGGCGCAGTAAAACGTACAGCTAAAAAGATGATAAAAGAGATTCAACAACTTAAAGAGCATGAAAGATAGTAAGCTGTCATAGAAAAAAGCTCGTTCGCAGGAACGAGCTTTTTTCTATTCTTCATATTTTCTAAAATAGCGCTGATTTTTGCCTATCCGTGACAATATTTCATAACCTATGGTACCGGCGTCGCGACCAATGTCATCCAAGGTATAAAAGTCACTGATTATCCACGCCATGTCACCAACATCAATAT
>CADBMA010000143.1 GCA_902795665.1 uncultured Rhodospirillales bacterium | reverse complement strand
TTCCAACATACGTGCCATTACGTTTATTCCGGCCGGAACTCGCATTATTGTCTATCCCAAAGTGGATTTGTGGCTGAGAACGCCGGATAACGCAGAGACTGGCGAGGATAAAGAATATAAAGATGTTTTGATTGATGATAAGGCTATGGCTAGAAATCCAAATCCTGATGTAGCAAGAAGAAAGAGAAACAATGCTGCGGCAGGTTCGTCTGAGGTTGTTTATGAAGCCAACGATGTCGATGCCAAGCCAGCAATGACGCTAGTCGACGATGTCGAAATGAGCAAAAACAATAAGAAAAAGACAATCGGCGCAACACCACCTCCACCGCCGAGTACCGGAGTGGTTACAACCGGCAGCGGTGGAGCTAACCGCTCATCTGGCGCCAATAGTGACGTTCCGCAATTGTTCTAAAAGGAGGGGTGTATGAGTTTTGAAGTTTTAGAATCTGTTCTGCGCCCTCTGTCTTATTGGTATAACCAAGAGAACATCGAAGAGGTTGCGATTAATCGCGCCGGTCAAGTATGGCTTCGTCTTCGCGGCAAACGTGCATATCCGTGGGTTATGTACAAAGATGAAAAGCTAAGTAAAGAATATCTGACAGATTTGCTTTATATTGTTGCCAATACATATGAGATGCCGTTTGACCCAATTTCCGGTACACCGGTTGTTTATGCCACCATTCCCGGAGAACATCGTTTTTCTGCAATCTGCGGCAAGAATGTTATGTACGATGAAGGTGACATTACCGGCGGTGTAGCTATTGCTATCCGCGTTCATAGCGATGATGTGGCCTTCGGACTTGGTGATTATGGCCTAAAACAAGGTGAAAAACTGCATCATATCAACCCGCTCAAAAATATAAAAGATCCGGATGACCCATACGAACGTTTGCTTTTGAGCATCAAACGCGGTGATCATATTTTAGTCAGCGGTGCGACAGCAACCGGTAAAACCACTTTTCTTAATAACCTTTTGAAAATATTAGATATACATAAAAGGGTTATTACAATTGAAGATGCTCGTGAACTTTTGGTTCCGCATCCCAATCGAGTACATATTGTAATGTCGCGTACAGGACAAACCAACGCCTTCGATTATAAAGGAATAATTGACTTAGTGGTTCGTTTTACACCAGACGCCATAATCGGGGGTGAAATTTCCACCGGCAACGCCGGTGCCCTGTGGGAGCTGATGGGGTCAGGACACGATAACTGTCTGGCCACAATTCACGCTGAAAGTTCAACAGCCGCATATGAGGCATTTGTTGATCGTATTTTGCATACCTATCCATCACTTGACCGCAAAAAAACTATTGAAGAAATGCACCACAAATTGCGAGTTGTGCAAATTAATCGTGATGGAAACTTGCGCGCCGTTACCGAAGTTACATAATTTGATAAATAAAAAAGCTCCGTATAACGGAGCTTTTTTACTATTGTAAAGGCGGAATATTTATTTGGGCAATTTCTCCCGGGCGAATTTTTGTTCCCGAGTAGCGCATATTTCCGGTGTCAATCATATATCGCTGGCGCCCTGTCAACTGCGACGCCAAATCATAAAAATCACGTCCGCTCAGATCTTGTCGCTGTGGATTCATAATATACAGCACACATCCTTGAGTTTTTTCCGCAACACCGCAACGGGCGCGTCCTTTGGGCACTTCAGAGTTGATAACAATACCCTGCAATCCATTCTGGACCAATGTTGGAGTTGCAAAGAAAGTTTTTGCAATAAAAAATCCCAATATAATACAAAATAAAGCTGTCGCAATCACTGCTGTACCTGTATATAAATCGCCGATTATAAAATGATCTTTAAAAGAAGCAGGTGCCTCTTCAATATCATCATTCGGTATAAAATTAGGGTTTAGACGATTATACGGGATGTCTTGACGCATAGCTGGCAAACTATCATTTTCTATATATGCATCTAGCTCAAAATTGTTGTTGTTCATATTAGCACCGCGGTTAAAAGGGTTCTCGGAAATCGACTTTGCGGGAACAGCCATAGTATCTGCATTATACGCAGGTCTTTTAATTGGTCTTTTAACCTTTTTTAATTTGCGATTAGGCGTATTTTCCATATTTCCCCCTTATTATTGAATTGTCGATACCTGTTTTTTCACGGTTCGTATAATCCGCGGTACAATAAACACTATAGTCTGAGATTTTGGTGAGCTGGAGCCTAATATCTCATTTGGAATTCCAATGATTAAAAAGTTCTCCCCCAATTTGCTGCGGATATTAAATTGTGTTATCTGTCCATCTGTTCCTTCTAATGTGATATCAGAAAAAATACGATTTTGCGGCATCAAAGAAGATTTTGCCAACAATGATAACTGAGATTCCGCTTGTTTAGTGGTAGAGCATTTTCCGATATCAAAACGAGCCATCCATAAATTGGGCACAACAAACTTGCCTTCAGCAACTTGTGTTACTTTGGCTTGTTCTCCCAAAAATGCCTGCAATGTGCCGATGTTGATATCATTTGAGGTGGTTAAGACGCGTCCGATAACACCTGTTTTGGCGGTTTTAATTGTGCCAAAATCAAATATATTTAACATTTTTTGCCAGTTGATATCACCCTTGGCGTTTTGCGGAAAAATCTTAAAAATGCTAACGTCATAAGCAATCAAGACGGGATTGTCTTCAAAATATGCTAATAACTTCTGAATTTTTTTCTGCAATTCGTGGTCGCCGTCAAAAGTCAAAGAATAGTCAGACCAATCTGTAGTAACATCAGTAATTCCGGCACCGCGCATTACATCAAGCAACGCCAATATAATTGGACGAGATTTCGGAACATATAGCGTAAAATTAGCCTTGCGCCCAATCGTCAAGGTTTTTGTATCTGCATTGTAGCTATAATAAATTTCAGCAGCATCTGCTATCATTTTGATTACATCAGAAAGTTCTCCGCGTAAATTTTCAGCCGAAATGCTGGCATAAGGCGCATCTTTTGCAACCAATTTAATATCAGCTTCTTTAGTCAGCTTTAACAAGGCCCTTTCAGCAGGCATAGTTTTGAATGAAAAACCCGTAACTTCGAACCGAGGTAAGGGGTTATCAATACCATTTTTTGTAAGATTAAACGCCTTAAGATTATAGGGCAGAGTGGTTATCATCTGTTGAGTGTTCCAGTTGACATAGCAACGCAGCGGCGTCTCCAGATCAAGCGAACTTGCTCCCTCAGTTGTACGAATCATTTTAGGATCGATAGGAGTAACAATCCGTGCCTCTGAGGCAGGGTCAATTTTCTCTATCTTTTCTTCTACTGCCGGAGCAAGTTCTATTTCTGAAGTCAAGCATCCGGATAGAGAAAACACCATCATGGCGATAATTGGTAAAATTTTTTGGCAATGTATTTTTTTCAACATTTTTCCACTTTCAACAGTTTTTACGATTCTTTTTCTTGTCGTTCACGAGCTTCTTTGAACTCAGCTTCTACTTTAGTTCTTGCTTCGGTATCTTCTTGCAGCAGTTTTTCCATCAATTGCTCCATGCCCATTCCTGCCCCAACTGTTGGATCAACAGCCTTATCGGTTACGGTTAGTGCCTGCTTCATCTTTTCGACTTCGCGAGCATCGCTTTTAATCATTTCCGGAGAAGAGTTACGACGCAGCTCCTCTTTATACTCAGCTAAAGTGCGGTTAAATCCGTCCATTCCGCCGGATACCTTTTTTTCAACATAAGGATACAACTCTTTATGACTTAAAATATAATCACCGGTTTCACTGATTTCTTCCAGAACATCAAGTATATATCCATAAAACGGATAATCTTCCAAAGCAATATTCCCCTTGCGCACACAACGAGCGGCAATTCTTGAAATAGTACGGTCATAATAGTCTTTCAGCAAAATATAATTATTAACATACCATACATCGGGGGTGTTTGGTTTTTTTTCCTGAGTATTTGGTTCCATATTTTGCTCCTTCATGCAGACAATCTTAGACTATTCAGACCACGTTGTAAAATATTTTCTTATCAATATTATCCCATGTTATACGAGTTTTCAAGATAAGGATCGCGAAATGCATCACTTTCCATACCAATAAGCAAAATTTCAAAATCACTAGGCAATATAATCTCAGAGGCGTTGGAAATATTTTGCAAAGCAGAAGTTCCGGTCCCAGAGGCTTCTGTCTCCAGTTCAGATGCAATCTCACTTTCAGGTACTTCTTCATATTCCCATTCCCAATCCTGTCCTTCGGTTCCTTCGGCACCATCACTATATGGTACCTCTTCATATTCCCATTCCCAATCTTGTCCTTCGGTTCCGTTAATATTATCTGCCAACTCACCATCCGAAGTTGTTTGATAGGTCCAATCTGATTCTACTTCATCATCTTTTACATTATCGGGCAGCGATGATGATACAATGTCATCAGTTTTTTTGAATATAGAATCAACACCCAATCCCCAATTAAACGCATCATCAGAAGGGGTGTCCTCAACAATCGGCATATCCGGCAGGGCCGATATAATAGTCTGAGTATTATGAAGCGGTTGTGCAACAATTGGGATATCGGTTTCAATATTTTCAGGCACATCCACACCATCAGACTGATTTTGTTTTTTCTTCTTTTTCTTCTTTTTCTTTTTGCTCTCGGATATTTCTTCCTCTTTAGCCTCTTCACGATTAAGCAAATAATCTTTCTGAGGCGAAATAATCTTCTTCAAAATTAGGGATGATGAAGGTTTTTCAACATCTTCAGCATAGTCTTCTTGTGGTGCGAGTGCTTCTGAAGTAACGGCAGCAACAGGACGCAGTTTAGACAATGCAGCAATAATCGCATCTGTTGATTGTTTTTGGCTTTCTTTCAGCGCAGTTGAAATCAGGTGAGAAAATTCGCGATTTTGAGCTTGTGTAATATCGCGGAATAAATCTGCCTGCATTTTCATAATATCTTCAATATTTGATGCGCTTGTCGCACCTCCAATGCCGGAATCTTTCAAACCTTCTAGAGTTTTGATGATAGTTTGCGCAGAGTTTTGCTGACTTTCACGCAATGCGGTCGATATAATTGATGAAAATTCACGTCCCTGAGCTTTTATAGCTTCTTCCACATTGCTGAAAGACGATTTTTTTGTTGACGATGCGGCATACGTAATCGGAGTCGGCCCATCTCCATCAATCTGTTTAAAACTATCAATCAGTGATTGAGTTGACAGCTTCAGACTTTCTTTTATTGCAACCGAAATAATTGACGACAATTCTTCTTTTTGTGATTGAGTTGTTTCTCTCAAAAATTTAGATTGAGCTCTAACCAAGTCATCAACCACATTTTTGAGCTGAAATGCTGATGCAGCTTCTGCCGGAGCATCACTGTTGGAAATAATTTTCAACTGATTGTTTTGCTCCACCATTTTATTAAGGTTTTCTTGCAGCTCCAAAAATGACTGTGTTATCAGTTTATTGTCAGCTTGCCGTTTTTCTTCAGAGGCGGACAAGGCGTCTGCCAAAGCAGTAGCGATTGTCTTTGTAAAAGTCTCATCAGCAACCAATTTCAAAGGAGAACCATTATTAGGCTCTCGATTCGCTGTCATTTCATCAACGGCAGGGCGCGAGTTTTGCAGTTCGCGAATAATCTGTGCGTTAGACTGAGCCAAACTGCTAGCCAATATTTTTGCAAAATCATCGCTATTAATTATTTCTCTTTTTACATCTGCTGTTGAGGCTGGCTGGGCATCGTTTTGTGTGATTGCAGTTTTTAATACTTCTCCATTAGAGTGCTGTTTATTGCTAACGCTTGCGTCATCACTTTTGATATTATCTGATGAATTTTCCGGATTAAGCTCCTTAAGATAATCCAACAACACCGAACCGCCGGGTAAAGTTTTGAGCATAACAAGAACAGAATTAGGCTGCTCAAGCAACATCTGATTAAACGCTTCTTTTCTTTCGTCACTAAAAATATGAAGCTGCCTGAAAATATTCAGAAAACGTTGCGCAACGATGATCGGCTCTTCTTCTTTATCGCCGTCATTTGTTTGCCCAAAGGCTGCTGTTGTAATAATGTTTTCCGACAAAGCCTTATCCTTTTAATTTATCTTAGCCTCTGCATTATTATAACACAAAATCAATTAAAGATAAATAGCAACAACTTTGTGCAAGTTGCGTAAATCGTTATTGCTTAATTCAATGATTTCATCAGGATTCCATCTAATACCATAAAGCTTTCCATTATCATGCTCTCTGATACTAATAATCTTTACCTCGTTGGGGTTAATGTAGAAAACGGCAATATCTCCGCCGCTGACCACCTCTTGTGGATCGACCAGCAGTACCGAACGAGCCGGCAACAATGACCCCAAGCGGCGCGAGCATAAATTAATTCCATAAGCATCTTTATGCCCCAAAAGATTGCTTGGACGGGCAACAGTTTTGGCTCCGGATTCGGTATCAATAATAACATTACCATCTTTTCCGGCCACCCCAAATACGGACAATTTTTGAGAATCACGAGAAGGAATTTCGAAAGACGAAACCATACCGCGCGGAGTCGCCAACAGTTTATATTTTGCATCATTGCGCTGAATTATCTCATCAAGCAATCCCTTGTTGT
The DNA here is from genome assembly GCA_902795665.1 of uncultured Rhodospirillales bacterium. GTDB lineage: Bacteria > Pseudomonadota > Alphaproteobacteria > RF32 > CAG-239 > JAFUYI01. The sequence goes on along the minus strand of CADBMA010000143.1, from coordinate 400 downwards.
CCAGCTTTTTAATGCTTTCCTTGAGTTTATCAACGGTCATAGACAGGGCTTTAGCTATGTTTTTCATTTCCTTGTCAGAAACTTCTCTTTGTCCCATTTCAATACGGTGATAAACCGACAAAGTCATGTCTGAACTTTCAGCCACTTCAATCAATGTCAGATTTTTTTCATTACGAATTTGGCGCAGCCCTGCACCGAGAGTTTTAAGTCCGGCTTTTTCGTTAATTTTGTTACGACGTTCCTGTTCGCGGCGCCAAGACAAAACCACCTCTTCTTGTGAATTTTGTTCATTGACAAACAAATCTTGCATTGGGCAGTCCAACATTTCTGCAACACGCACCAACTGCTCTTGGTCAATTCTGCGATAACCTTTTTCAATTTTAGAAATTGCTGAAAGGCT
>CADBMA010000142.1 GCA_902795665.1 uncultured Rhodospirillales bacterium | reverse complement strand
TTTTTTTATCTTGCATAGTTTTATAACTCCATAATTTTGTTAAAACAAAACCGCCTTTATAAAAAAGGCGGAGGAGCTCAAAAACTGTCCAAATGCAGTCGCCGTTATTCAATATATTACCGGCACTCCCCCTAGTGGAGGATAGATTTTATTTGGAGATGTTTTTGAGACACCACAACCGACCTCTCGGCTGCATAATCAAAGTATGATATTATCAAGAAAATGGCAAGAATTTTTTATTATTACTGGATTGCTTCACTTCGTTCGCAATGACGAAAGAGAATGCGCCATCGCTCCTTTCTCATTATTGCGAAATTATGATTTGCGCTGCAAGGCGGTAAAGAAAAATCCGTCGGTATCGGTTGCAAGCGGGCTGAATTGCAAAAATTTATCATTATCAAACGGATAAAAATCGCCTATTTTTTGGCTCCATATATCACGAATATTCAGCACCTCAAAATTGTTATGACGTTTTAAAAAAGCTTCTATTTGAGCATGATTTTCTTCAGCCAAAACCGAGCAAGTGATATAAATAATTCGACCACCGATTTTGACTCTGTCCGCCGCTATATCAAGTATATCATGCTGAATTTTTGTAAGTTCTGTCAATCTTTTCGGAGTCAACCTAAATTTGGCATCCGGACTGCGGCGCCAGATTCCGCTTCCTGAACAAGGAGCATCAATAATAAAACGATCATAATTTTTATCAACCTGCTCCGAAGATATTTTTACAACATTGGTTATCCGCAGGCGGTGCATTCGGTCATTAAGTGCATCCATTCTGCTAAAATCAATATCATGAGCCTCAATTTTGCCCTGATTTTTCAACAAATCAGCAATTGCCAAACTTTTGCCCCCTGCTCCGCAACAATAATCTATAATTTTGTGCTGCGGCAATGCATCAGTCAAAATTGCCGCCAATTGCGAGGCTTCGTCTTGCGGTTCAATAAATCCGTCATGAAATGCCATACAATTATTCAAATTGATTCTGCTGCCAGAGCGCAATCCTAATGGTGAAAAAGATGTATTTTCAACCTGATAGCCCTCATTGTGCATTTGCAACAACACCTTATCGCGCGTTGTCCCATTAACACGAAAGTCGGCGCTGGCTGCAGTGTTCAAACTTTTGAGAAGGGTTATATTGCCGATTTTATCATAAATCCATAGAGGACATTCTGCCTCAACATCCGGAGGATATGGAACATCTTCTAAATTTTGCAGCCAATTTTGTTCTTCGTCGCTCAAAAAAGCCATGCCGTATTGCCCACCAGAAAAAATTTCTTCCCAATTACCGTCTCGCAAATAAACCAGCATAATTTTACGAATATCCTTACTCTTGGCATCAAACTCCAAACGGCGGCGGTTGCGAATAATATTCCAGACTTCTTCGCTGATAAATCTGCGATCTTTTGCACCAATAAAGCGTCGTTCACGAAAATAAGCATTTAAAATACTGTCTGCCGGCCATTTATCTTCAAAAATTTTGGCAACCAGTTCTTCTACTGCTTTATAGCGCGCCGAAATCTGCATCTCTACCCCCTAAAACCGATGGCAACCAGATATTCTTCAGGCGAAGTTTTGCGGCTGGCATCGGGCTTAAAATGCGCCACTTTGGCAAAATTTTTTTTAACTTCTTTCAAAAATTCTCCTTCTGCGCCGCCTTTAAAGACTTTGGCAATAAAAATTCCCCCTTCCGCCAATACATCTTTGGCAAAATCATAAGCCAACTCAACCAACGCGATTGTCCGCAAGTGATCGGTTTGTTGATGTCCGGTAGTGTTGGCAGCCATGTCACTCATCACAATATCAGCTTTGCCGTTTAAAAGTGCTTTCAATTTATCAGCGGCATCTTCGGTTGTAAAATCCTGCTGTATCAGGGTTGCTCCGGCAATTGGTTCTGTCGGCAAAATATCAATTCCAACCACCTGCCCTGTTCCTTTATTGCGTTGTACGGCTATTTGTGTCCAACCTCCGGGAGCGCAACCCAAATCGACTATAGTTTTACCTTTGCCTAAAAACTTAAATTTTTCATCAAGCTGCATCAGTTTGAACGCCGCCCGCGAGCGATACCCAACCCTTTGCGCTTCTGCAACGTAGGGATCATTGAGCTGCCGCAACAACCATTTATTGGAAGATTTTTTGCGATACTTGGCCGTTTTAACCCGAACCGTCAGTCCTCGTTTGGCCATAATTGAATTTGCCGTTTTACTTTGTGTCATTTTGCAACTCCATAATCATGCCATCAACAGCGCTTTTAAATGACGTGGTAATTTCTTTGACCCCCAAATCGCGATATATTTGCGAAAAAATTACGCAAGCGGCATTAAAAATATCAGCCCGCGATGCCCCTATACAATTGTTGTTTATTCTTTCTGCTGCCGTCATTGACTGAATTTTTTTAATTGCATGGTCAAACTCATCTGACTTTATAACCACGCCATCGGCTCGTTCTCTTTCATAACTGTCCCATCCTTTAGCAAAATGCGCCAAGCGCAGGGGGGTGCTAGAGGTAGCCACACAACAAGCTTTATCTCTGTATTTTTCAAAATTGCTATCCTTGATAAAATTATGGCAATAAATACTGATTTGTGCCGCCAATTGTGACGCCTTTGTCTTGTCATAATCACCAAGTTCAAATTTTTCTGCCCCATTTCGCGCCCCCAAAGGGATAGATATTGTATGCAGAATCTGGGGATGATTTTCTTTGGTAGCCAAGGTAATTTCGGTTGATCCGCCGCCCAAGTCATACACAACCACATATTCGGCATGAGTATCTTTAACATTGGTTATTGCGCCAAGCAAATTTAGTCTTGCTTCTTCATAGCCATCAATAATTTCCAGTTCAATCCCGGTTTGTTGTTTTATTCTGCTCACAAACTCGCTTCCATTTTCGGCCATACGGCAAGCTGCAGTAGCGATAGCGCGATATTTTTCAACATGATACTCGTTTATTTTTTGAGCAAAAGCTTCCATACACTCAAGTCCACGCATAACGGCGGCATCGGTAAAACGATTATGCGCTGACATCTTTTCGCCCATACGGGTTGATACTGCTGTTCTGTATAAAGTTTTTCCGATTTGATCGGAAATCAGCAATCGGCATGAGTTGGTTCCTAAATCAATGGCTGCCAGATTTTTCTCTGTCATTTTCATGTTTCCTTTTATTGCGGTGATGATAAGGATTGCGATGTTTGGGTTTGAATGTGTGATTATGCATCATATCAAGCAGCATTCCCTCACGAATTCCCCTATCTGCGACAGTGACTTCTGAAACCGGCCAGAACGAGCAAATTCCCTCAATAATTGCGCATCCGGCCATGGTTAAATCGGCTTTCAGCGGACCTATGCAGGGATGCTTTTTCCGCCCCTCGGTTCCCATGCGGCGAATGCGATTTATTGAGCGTTCTAAGTCTTGTTTACTTATTGAAATGCCATCTACTGCCGAACGGTTATATCGCGGCAAATTGAGTTGCACTGCCCCCAAAACCGTGACAGTTCCCGAGGTTCCTATAACCTGAATTTCTTGATTTTGAATAGCTTCGCGGATATGGTGTTTTTCCTCAAACACCTCCAATAATTTGTGCGTGCGTTCAATAATTGTATTATAGGCAAGATTGGTCATATCCTTGTTTGGAAAAGCTTCGGACACCGTGACCACACCATATGGCAGAGAAATATATCCTTCTATAAAAGTTTTGCCGCTATTGGCAACGCGAGCCAGCGAAATTTCGGTTGAGCCGCCGCCGATATCAAAAACCAAAACTCTTTTCAAATTGCGATTGAGCAAAGGAACACACCCCACAACCGCCAAACGTGCTTCTTCTTGCGAAGATATAATCTCAATATTAAGACCGGTCTGGCGCTTGACCTCGCTCAAAAATTCTTTACAGTTAAGGGCGCGGCGGCAGGCAGCGGTGGCCACAAAGCGCGAGCGATAAATCGGCGCATATTCGTTTATCACTTCTGAACAAATTTTCAATGCGCGGATTGTTCTTTTGGTTGCATCTTTGCTAAGGCGGTTATCGTTGATAATCCCTTCACCAAGGCGCGTAATCCGCGAAAATGTTTCCACAATCCGAAACGATGTCGGTGTCGGTGTGGCAATAACCAGACGGCACGAATTGGTACCTAAGTCAATAGCCGCATAGGTATTTGCCGAATCAATCGGCTTTTTAATTTTATTAAACTTTTGCATTCACTTTTTATCATTCACTTATGCATAAAAAAACAATTGTGTATATTGTGAACGATTTTGATTATAAGAGCAAGTATTTTTTGGATTATTATTCCGGAAACATTTCATCGCGGACAATTTTGCGCAGTTCATCAATTGCAACCAACTGTTTGTTGTCATCCATATAATGCCAATAGACCCAGCCGTTGCAAGCCGGTGCATTTTGGGCTGCTGCCCCCATCTGATGAATTGAGCCGTTTCCGAAAGTTGACACCAAAGTTCCGTCAGAGCGAATTAAGGCCGTAATATCACCCTTAGCATTGTATAATTTGTCGCCGGCCTTGAGCAAACCACACTCAATAACACTGCCAAACGGAACACGCGGTTGACGTTTTTTGGTTGTATATCCAAGACATGCTCCATTGCGAACACAAACAGTTTCATCAATTCTTTGCTGAGCTCCGGCAACATAAGCGGCATCGCGTTCAATACCAATAAAGTTGCGTCCAATTTTTTTGGCTACGGCGCCGGTAGTACCGGTACCAAAAAACGGATCAAGCACCACATCGCCAATATTTGACGAAGCCATCAAAACCCTATAAAGCAAAGCCTCGGGTTTTTGGGTGGGATGAAGTTTGCTGCCGTCTGCGCTTTTCAGGCGTTCTTTTCCGGTGCATAGCGGCAACTGCCAATCACTGCGCATTTGCACATCATCGTTCATGGCTTTCATTGCTTCATAATTGAAGGTATATTTTGATTTTGGCGATTTTGCCGCCCAGATAAGTGTTTCATGCGCGTTGGTAAAGCGTGTTCCTTTAAAATTGGGCATGGGGTTGACCTTATTCCAAATAATGTCATTTAAAATCCAAAAGCCCAAATCTTGCAAAATGTAACCAACGCGAAAAATGTTGTGATATGAGCCTATAACCCAGATTGTGCCGTCTTCTTTCAAAATGCGGCGCGCTGCCTTCATCCACTCGCGGGTATAGTTGTCATATTCTCTTAAACTGGCAAAACTGTCCCAATCCTCATACACGCCGCTGACTGACGAATTGTCAGGACGGGTCAAAGCGTCGCCAAGCTGCAAATTGTATGGCGGATCGGCAAAAATTACGTCAACAGAATTTTCTTCCATTTCATTCATTGCTTTAACACAGTCATCGTTGATGATTGTGTTAAGTATTGTTTTGGTTGGCGTACTCATATTGGATCTGCTCTATAAAGTTTTTACTATACTGAACAGTATCACAAAAAGAAGTTACAAAAATATTAACAAAATTAAATATATTATAAAGTCATCGACAGTAATTTGTCATTGCGAGCGCAGCAACGCAATCCGGTATAAAAAAACTCCCCGATTGCGGGGAGTTTTTTTGTGTATCAAACGCCAGCTATACGCTTTTATGCCACCTACCAAGCGTAGTTTAGGCCGGCGCCGAGGGCATAAGCCTCATAGCTTGAGCCAAAGGTATAGTTCGTCCAAGCATAGGCAGACAAAGCGTCGGTGAAGCCGTATCTTCCGCCAAGCTCGATTCGTCCAAGTGTCTGGTCGTGATAAGTGTCAGTTTTGCCAAGTCCGGTGATTCGCACCTTATCGCCCTTGGTGAGGGTTTGAACAACGCTCGGTTTAACATAAACATTGGCGTCGGTGAACTGTTTGGTGAGTTTTGCACCAAGTTCAGCCTCAAGGTGTTTGATGTCGTTCCAGCTGTATTCTTTGCCGACATTGTCGTTGGCGTCGTCAAAGTTGACTTGAGTATAATAAACGCCCAAGCTTGGATCTAAAGTCAA
>CADBMA010000141.1 GCA_902795665.1 uncultured Rhodospirillales bacterium | reverse complement strand
CCATAAGATAAAAAAATATAAAAATATGAAGTTGAGTCCAACACATCTGGCATTGATAAAAGAGGGTATGTGCAGTGTTGTAAATAAGGCTGGAGGAACAGCTTTTGGGGCTCAGTTTGACTATAAAGGCAAAAAAATGTGTGGAAAAACCGGAACTACACAAGTGAAACGTATTAGTTTGCAAGAAAGACAAAGCGGGATTATCAGACAAGAAGATTTGCCATGGAAATATCGGAATCATGCTCTGTTTGTTGGTTATGCACCGCACGATAATCCAAAATATGCAGTTGCGGTGCTGGTTGAACATGGTGGCGGCGGCTCTACGGTGGCGGCGCCTATCGCTTCGGCATTATTAAAAGAAGCATTGATTCTCGATGAGGAGAAAAAATAAGATGTATAAATTTTATAAAACAGGTTTCCGCAATCCGAATCTGACAGTAAAGGAAAAACTGTATAATTTGAATTTTACATATATTTTTCTAATATTTATGCTGGGTGCAGTGGGTGTTTTGATGCTATACTCTGCGGCAAACGGTGATTGGAATGTATGGGCGCTTAAACACGCAGTGCGATTTGGAATTGGGGCTCTGTTTATGGGGGGGCTGATATTTGTCGATATCAAAGTTTTTCTCCGTTACGCGTATCATTTTTATATTTTGGCGTTACTTTTACTGGTTGTGGTTAATATTGCCGGACATACCGGTATGGGGGCGACACGCTGGATTAACTTGGGGTTTATGAAAATACAGCCCTCAGAATTGATGAAAATTGCGTTGGTGATGGCATTGGCGAAATATTTTCATTCGACTACGTTGCAAAATATTGAAACTGTACGAGGCATTGTTCCTCCGCTGTTTATGGCAATAATTCCGGCAGGGTTGATTATGCTGCAGCCTGACTTGGGAACGGCTTTAATGCTGTTGTTGACAACAGGAGTAATATTGTTTGCTGTGGGTGTGCAGTTGTGGAAATTTGCCGCAGTGGGCGCCGGAGTTTTGCTTATGATGCCGGTGGCGTGGCATTTTTTGCATGATTATCAAAAACAAAGGGTGCTGACATTCTTAAATCCGGAACGCGATCCGTTAGGGGCGGGGTATCATATTATGCAGTCCAAAATAGCTTTGGGATCAGGCGGAATTTTTGGAAAAGGGTTTTTGAATGGTACCCAAAGTCATCTTAATTTTTTGCCGGAAAAGCATACGGATTTTATTTTTACCATGCTATCGGAAGAGTTTGGTATTATTGGGGCGGTGGCGCTTATTTTGATTAATTTATTGATTTTGGTATATAGTTATGCGTTTGCCCTGCGGACCACCAGTTATTTTGGAAAATTGACGATTATTGGTTTAGCCACCAATTATTTTTTATATATATTTATTAATATTGCGATGGTGCTTGGGCTGATACCGGTTGTGGGCGTGCCTTTGCCAATGGTTTCTTATGGCGGAACGGTTATGCTCTCGGTGATGGCAAGTTTTGGCGTGATTATGTCGATATATGTCAATCGTGATACTAATTTGGGTAAAGATTAATTATGCTATAATAAAAAAAAGAGCGGTTAGGCTCTTTTTTTTACATACGAGATATTGTACAGCTATTTAACAAAAATCATAACCTCTGAGGTTGATGATTTTTCATTAATTTTAGCATTAAGATTGATATTGCTGGCATTTGCACCTAAAGCAACCATCTCATTAAAAATTTTAGAGGCATGTTTTTGGGCCTGTGTCTGAGAATTGCCATTTGAGATAGCAACAACTTCAAAAACCGCATTGGGTTTGCGAGTTAAGGCCGACTTGACCGCTGTGCTTAAACCATCATGATAGTCAACATTCTCACTTTTGAAACGAACGGAAAACAGAGGCATACGGTTTACAGATGCTTCAGCATAGCGATGTGGTTTATTTCCGGAATTTGCAACCTGAGTTAAAGAAGGGGTCGGCGCAGCGTGGCGCGAAATTTGTCTGGTGAGAACAGTTCCGGCGTTGCCAGTTTTTACGCTTTCATGCAGAGCGTTAACTTCTTGGCTGGACTGAATTGCATTTTGTTGCTGAAAATTAGCAGCGCGTGTTACATTTTCATTCAAAGCTGAAATTTTTTGAGCCATGCGTACAGCTTGATCTTGTAATTCGCGCAGTTGTTTGTGGTCTTCATCGACGGCACCGGAAATGTTGAAAGCCGCAGAAATGGAGTTTTCCAGATAGTTGACAGAGGTTAGAGCGTTTGCGGTTTTTGTAGATAAGTTGTCCAAAGCGTTAGCGTTGGCAAACATTGTTTGCACATTGCTCTGAGCCTGCTGGAGCATGGCGTACATATTAGGATTTCCGGGGGTGGTTCCGGCCTGAAGTTTGCTCTCTACAGCAGAAATTGTCTTCTGGTACAAGGTAGATGTATTGGCTACGTTTGTATTAATTTTTTGAAATACTTTTTCATTGGATTTGTGAGCTTGTTTAATTTGGCTTAGTTCCTGACGAAAAGCCGCTACTCTTTGTCCGACAAACGTGCCGGTGTATGATCCGTTAACAACATTTGAGCTGTCAGCATAGATATTTTCTTGCGATTCTGTCCCGACCAGTGATGGAAAAGAGCTGTCATTTGATGAGCAGCCAGCAATTCCCAAAGCACAGAGGGCGGTAAATATTTTTATTGCACCATTTTTCATATAAGCACTACCTTTTGTTCTAATTAAAATCCAATACGATATTTTTTTACACTTTTATACGTTTTTGTAAAGAGATTTGTTGTATAAATATACACAAAATCAAACTTATTTGGCATATTATCATAAAAAAATTAAATTTGTTTAAATTTTGCTTGCAAAAAAAAATAAAAGAATGTATATGGATATTCGTAATGAAAACAAGATGCGCTCGTAGCTCAATTGGATAGAGCATCTGACTACGGATCAGAAGGTTGTGAGTTCGAATCCCGCCGAGCGCGCCATTTAGAAAAGCCACCTGAAAGGGTGGTTTTTGTATTTTAAATCCGGCGGGCTTCGAACTCTGTGAGTTCGTTCAATTCCGACTATATCTTTTGTTGCGCTTCGATTTTATCTCGCT
>CADBMA010000140.1 GCA_902795665.1 uncultured Rhodospirillales bacterium | reverse complement strand
CAGGTGGCTTTTTTAGATGCTCATCCTGATGTTACAATTGTTGGTTCTTGGGGAGAGCTGTTTAATAATATGCCGGCTTATGGTCTATATGCTCAAATAAAAAAACTTATTACGAATATGGGCTGGGTATGGCGTCAACCGGCAGAAGTTACGTTGAAAGAGACTTTGCGCGCCTGTACGTCAATGCATTCTTCAATGATGGTCAGAAAATCGGATTTGGTACGGTATAATATTCGTTATAATGGCGAATATACGCCGGCAGAAGATTATGATTTAATCAGACAGGTTTTGACCAACGGTCTTAAGATTTGCAATTTGCAGGAAGTGCTGTTCAAATATCATCTTTACGGCGGAAATTTTTCGGTGAAAAAGAAAAAGTTGATGAAAATTGCCGATATGCGCGTTAAGTCCGATATACGCAAATATCTTGATGTTACCAATTATCATCGTTATCCTTATTGGTTGATAATAACGCGAAAATTGCGCCTTAAATGGTTGCTGAAATGGATAAAAATATGATGACAGAACAGTTATTCAGAGACAATATTTTGAGTAATATTTATAATAATTTTGCTTATTACTTCAGATATGAAAATTTGTACCAATACGTTATATGGCTGATGGTTATTCTATTGTTAAATTGGGCAGTGGTGAAGATTTGTTTTGCCGGAAGTTATTCCTCATTTATTCCGAATAAGAAATATATTTTTGCGGGCAAGAACGGTAAAAATATGTTAGGATTTTTGCTTCTAGCAATTTCGCTCGGAGCGTATTGTGTCTGTTTATTCTGCACTGAAAAGTCAATTTTCAGCAGTTTTGACAGTATGTCACAAGATTTTGTTGAGACAATGAAACAAGGTACCAAAGCGGTGTTTAAGGAATGGCGATTTACTCCGCTGCAAGCCTTTGATTATAACATCATGTTCGGGATTTCTAATAATTATACGGTTTTAGGGTGTTATGCTGTACTGAAACAGGTCATAATTATGGGGGTGCTATATAAATTGTTGATGTTTATTCCAACGGTAACTCGATTGGTTTGTTTGTCTGTAATCAATTTTGTTCCGGCGGTATTTTGGATTAATAGTGCTATTTTTCCGGAACAAAATATAATAATTTTTACAGTTTTGAGTTTGCTGGCGTTGATTGAGTATCAAAAAGAGCAAAAATCGAGATATTTGTTATATTTTCTTTTGTGTATGAATGTGGCAATGTATAGCAAAGAAACAGTCATACTGTTTTATTTGGGATTGATAATTTATTTACTGGTGGCGGCGATTGTTGAGGAAAAAATAACAATAGATTCATTTTGGCACCCGATAAAGACATTGCGTCAATTTCCGCTGGAATATCTGATGTTTGTGAGTATGTTTTTATATGCTACGGGGTTTATGATATTTACGGTATATGGAACAATGGAAAACCGTTATATTGATACCCATGTTTATCCGCTTATTGAAGTCATAAAATGTTATGCAATAGAGTTGTTTGTTGTGTTGGCATCAGTAGGAATAATGTTTTATAAAATATCTTGCGGAAAACAAATGTTTTTATTGAAAGAAGGTTCGGTTATCGGCTCGGCGATTGTAACTTTTGTGATAGTTTTTTATATGCAGATTTGTCCGACTTCAGATTGTTTTTTATCTTATTATCTGTATTTGCCGGTCGTATTTTGTGTGAGCTATATATTTGCAAATTGTGGTAATTGGAAAGTATTGGCAATAGTTGCGGTTTTGATTACAGTGGTTTCCGGAGCTATAAATTATAATACCTATAATTTGCGTCAAGGGCAAGATAGATTGGCGATGGCAGAAGTAATTGCTGCAAAGGCTGGTGATGAAACAGTGGTGTTTTTATACTCTTCCAAATCGAAGGATTATAAATGGTGGACAATGGAGAGTTGGGCTGCGGCATTAAAATATCTTGTACCGGATATGAAACTTAAATTTAAAAGTGATGCGCTTTGGGATTTAAGGCAGTATGTTAATGAAAACTATGTGCGGCCGGAAACAATTATCGGTAAGCCTGAAATTGGTGATTATATTTTAGTTAATAAGATTGATAACCCTGAATATGCTGCACAAAAAGGAGCTGAAATTGTTTATGAGAACAAAACTTACAGGTTATATCTGTTGAAGGAATGAGATGATAAAATTGTATAAAAGGCTTGAGAATATTTGGTTTGTTCTTCCGCAAAAGCTGCGCTTTTTGTTGGTCGGTGGATTTAATACCATATTTTCGTATCTGCTATTTGCAATTATGGTGGCGGGGATTAAAATTTCATACCAACTAGCGTTAATAATAGGATATATCGTCTCAACCAATGTTTCTATTCTTACGCAAAAGTATTATGTTTTTCGTTCTTTGGGAAATCTGCGGGCAGAATATATTAAAGCTTGGTCAGTTTATTTATTGGTTTTGTTAATCAACTATGTTGCTATGTATATTATGGTTGATGTATGTTTGATTGATGAGCTTGTAGCACAGGCGCTATATGTATTTTTTATTGCGATTTTTCTTTATGTGGCTCATAGTTATTTTAGTTTTAGCCGTCGATTTTTTTCTTGAGAATTTTTTGAGCAAAATCTACATCAAACGGTCGTCCTTCACGTTTTTGCTGCGAGCATGAATTATTGGTGAGCTGTTGATCATTGAGAATGCAATAATCCGGAAGTATGCCGATTTTTTCAATTTTGCTACCGGAAGGGGCAAAAAATTCTGCAGTAGTAAGAGCCAAACGTCCTCCGTTATCAAATACAAAAGTATCTTGAATGGTGCCTTTGCCATAACTTATAGTACCGATAATTGTGGCTTGAATTTGTTCTTGAAGTGCTGCAGCCAGCATTTCAGCTGATGATGCAGTATTTTTATCAATCAAGACAGCCAGCGGTAAATTTATAATTTGCGGTTGAGTATGAGCCACATAATATTTTACAGCTTCGTCGCCTCTTCCTATTGTGCTGACAATAATTCCGTCATCGATAAACATTTGGGCGATTTCTATTGCAGAGCTGAGCTGTCCTCCGTGATTGCCGCGCAAGTCTAGTATAATGCCTGATGTGTGAGGACGAGATATAATGGCATTTCTAAACAATTTTGGAGTGTTGGTGCCAAATTCTTTTATGCGCACATATAAAATATTATCATAGCTTTGGGCAGAGAAACGGTCTTGTGATATATCTTTGTCAGGCTCTTCGGCAAAATGATATTGAGAATGATCTTGAAGAGCATCAACCGAATCGTGAATAACTTTTTCGGCGATATCTTCTTTTTGTTGGTTAACGGTTGGGGAAATTTTAGCAGCTTTTTCAATTATTTCTACGACCAAGCTTGCCCATGCTTTTGTATCTTTGTTATTTTTGGGCTTGCGCCACATGGCGGCTGATTTTCCTTTATAGTATAGATATACCATATCTTTGCCGTTTGCAAAGGTAAGATTTTTATCAATTGAGGATAATACTTTCAATCCGGATACGGACAAATCTTCGCTGGCAACTTCGGTTAGGTGTTTATCAGATATAGTAGTAAATACTGTTGCCAAGAAAGACTTATCATCAGCTTGAGCGGTATAAGCAGTAAAAATTATGGATATTGCGAAGAGAGTTTTTTTATACATTTTGAGCCAGCTCCGCAATTAGAGGTGTGTGGTCAGAGGGTTTGTCATTTTGGCGTGGATTTTTATCAACTATGCAAGAGATCAGATTGTCAACGGCAGGTGCATTAAGCCAAAGATAGTCAATGCGCATTCCGTAATCAGCCTGAAAAGAATTGGAAGTATAATCCCAAAAAGTATAACCTGAATCATCAGGTGATAAACAGCGAAAAGCGTCATAAAAACCGTAAAATGCCAGTTTTTTTAGGCGGTTTTGAACTTCAGAACGAAATAATGCATTTCCGATAAACGGTTTGGTATCCCAGACATCTTTTGCGCTCATAATTACATTAAAATCGCCGCCGATAATTGTTGGTTGAGATATTTGGGACAAGCTTTTAACGTGTTCTACAAAAGCGTCCATCCACTGCAGTTTATAATCGAACTTGGAAGTGTCGGCTGCATTATTATAAGGAGGATTGCCATTGGGAACATATACAGATGCGACACGGTAGTTATGATTGTTTAGTATAATGTCGGCCTCTAAAAAACGAGCTTGTTCATCAGGAAATGAAGGTAAATTTTCGTGGACAACTTTTATTTTTCCGCGGCTCAAAACTGCGACGCCATTATAGCTTTTTTGGCCGAGAATAGCGGCGTTATAACCACAGGTTTGCAATTCAAAAAACGGAAAATTATTAAATTCGGACTTTATTTCTTGTAAAAGCACAATGTCCGGAGCGTCAGACTTTAGCCATTTGCACAGGTTTTCAATTCTGGCGTTGATAGAATTTACATTGAATGTTGCAATTTTCATAAATTTATGCCTTTACTATTTTATCTTTTATAATGTATATTACTTTTAAGCTTGTGCAAAGTAAAATTTTTGAGGAGGCAGTTTATGCTTAATAATTTTCCGAACAATTTCCGCCGTGACGATGAAGAAGAAGTTTTGAATGAGTTTCGTCAAAAGCAGATAAATTTTGATTTGGAGGAGCGTAAGAACGAAGTTAATAATTCCCGCAGCCTGTTTATAGGAGCGTTGGCAGGTTTAGCAATGGCCGGAATTGTGGGGTGGTTTGTTTTGGCGCCGCAATATCATGGTAGCGGAACAGATAATATTCCGATTATTACGCGTCCGCAGACAGTTGTGAAAATTCAGCCGTCAGAGCCGGGAGATATTGAGTTGGCATCGCAAGAACGCACGGTTTATGACATTATTGAAAAAAAGACTCCGGAAAATGAAGATGAAAATATTGTTCAATCTGTTGAAGAACCTAATGCTAAAGGAATTGAACAATTAGTCGAGGAGGCAGCGGTTGAGACGGTGAAAACAGAAGCTATTGAATCTTTAACACAAAAAGCTGCAACACCAGAGGAAGAAACAGCTCAAATTGAGCAGCCCAAAAAAGAAGCAGTGCAAGAGAAAGTAGTGGCCGGGGTTTCGGCAGTTGATGTTGATAAGGTTGTTCCAACTGAGATAAAAAAAGGCAGTTGGCAAGTGCAGTTAATGTCTTCGCCAAACAAGGCTGCTGTTGAAAAATCTTGGGCAACCATGTCTAAAAAATATCCGATGCTAGGTGATTTGCCTTATGAAATAGAGGCTGCAAATTTGGGAGCTAAAGGAACATTTTATCGTTTGAAGGCAGGTAGTTTTGCTTCTAAAGATGCGGCTACGGATTTTTGTAATAAGCTAAAAACATCTGGTGGCAGCTGCTTTGTTGCAAAAAAATAGATGCTGACTGAGGTTTTAGATACATTCATTCCGGTTTTGATGGCGGTTGTGCTGCATGAAGTTGCACATGGGTATGCAGCGCTGAAGCTTGGTGACGATACAGCATATCGCTGCGGTCGTCTGTCGCTTAATCCGATACAGCATATTGATATGTTCGGAACGGTGATATTGCCATTAATTTTGTGGCAGCTGCATTCGCCTTTTTTGTTTGGGTGGGCCAAACCGGTTCCGGTTAATTTCGGACGTCTCAGAAATATACGCCGTGATACGGTTATTGTGGCTTCAGCCGGTGTTGTTGTTAATGCAATTTTGGCAATTTTGGCGGTGCTGATTTTTAAGATTATGCCAAATACTTTTTGTGCCAATTTGATTATGATTAATTTGGCATTGATTTTTCTTAACATTCTCCCTTTTCCCCCTTTAGATGGTTCAAAGATGTTGTTTGGATGGATAAATCGTGGTTGGGCGCGCCGATATATGGCAGCGGAAAGAGAAGGAATGATTGCTGTACTGATATTGATTGTCGGTCTGCCGGTTGTGGCGAAAGTATTAGGATTTTCAGAATTTGATCCGTTGGGGCAATATATGGAAACAATGTTTAATTTGGTGCTTGGAGAGTAGTATGACAACGGCAGTTTTGGCATCAATTTCCGGTCCTGAGCTTAGCCAAGAAGAGGTTAAGTTGTTGGAAAAGCTGCAGCCGGTAGGGGTTTCGCTGTTTGGCCGCAACATTATAAACCGGCAGCAGGTGCGACAATTGACTTCCAATATCAAAGATATACTTGGTCAAAATGCAATTGTTGCAGTTGATCAAGAGGGGGGGAGAGTTCGGCGCATGGGTGAGCCGGAATGGCGTTCTTATGCATCACAATATGTTTTGGGGCAATTACCGTTGGATATTACCCGTGCTCATGCAATTTTAATTGCAGAAGATTTGCATGAAGCCGGCATTAATTTTAACTATGCGCCAGTTTTGGATATGGCACATGATTATACTCATGAAGTCTTGAAATCGCGTTGTTTTTCTTCGTGTATCAGCGAGCATGGAAAAGTTATGATAGATACATATTGCCGCAATGGAATTTGTCCTTGTATTAAACATATTCCGGGGCATGGCGGGGCACAAAACGATCCGCATTT
>CADBMA010000139.1 GCA_902795665.1 uncultured Rhodospirillales bacterium | reverse complement strand
GGATTTTTGAAAGTTGAGCCGGCGGTTTTTTGATTATATGGTTGATGAGCATGGCGGTATGCTTTTTGTTCTTCCAGTGTTTTTTCTATATTTTCTTTGTCTTCCGGTATAGTTTTAAAGGTTATAGAAAGGATTATCCAGTCATCGGGAAAGCAACTGCAACGATAGCCAAGCCCCAAGTCATCAACGCCTACTTCTTTGATTTGTCCGGCTCCGTTAATAATTTGTGCTTTTTTTATGACATCTTTTACTTCGCGCCCAAAACAACCGGCGTTGGTTTTGACAGAGCCTCCAATAACACCGGGGATGGAACATAAAAATTCTAAACCTCCGTAACCGTTGGCAAGCATATATTTTTTTAGTTCGTTGTTGCGCAGTCCGGCACCGCAGGTTATTTCGTCGTTGTTGCATATAACCTTTTTGAATGCGGGAGATTCAAGCTTTATAACAACTCCGGGAATGCCTCCATCGCGAACCAATAGGTTGGATCCACCACCGAGCAAAAATACCGGAATGTTTCTGGGGCATTTTCTGATAAAATTTTGCAGATCTTCAACATCATGAGGAATAAACATTACCTCGGCAGGACCGCCGACGCCAAACCATGTGTGGCGCCTCATTTCAACATTTGTGAGGTATTTGCCTTTAATTTTCGGCAGCAGATTTAATAAAGAATTTTTTTTGAAGAATGAAAACATATCAGCCTCGCTTTGAAAGACATTCAACAATGTTTGCCAAACGTTTGTTGGCATTAATTTTGGCAAATTTTTTGGTGTTGGCTGCAAAATCTTTTAATTTTTGCGGAGTAACCAAGAAATTATTCAGAACTTCGAAAAGTTTGTCGGCATTAAATGCTGATTGAGAAATGACTATGCCGCCTTTTCTATTTTTTAATTCGGCAGCATTTAGTGTTTGATGGTCATCGGCTGCTGTCGGCAAGGGAACAAGAATCGAAGGAATGCCTGCCGTGGCTATTTCGCTAACACTTGACGCGCCGGCGCGAGATATTATTAAGTGACATTTGGCGTATAATTCCGGCATATTTTCAAAAAAGTGCGAAATGGTTGTTGAACAAGCGGTCGAGGTATATGCTTGTTGAAGTTCTGCAATATCTTCTTGGCGGCACTGTTGGATAATATGGATTTTTTTTTGTTGTTCCGGAGTTAATAATTTTATGGCTTGGGGAATAACCTCACTGAATATTTTGGCTCCTTGAGATCCTCCCAAAACAAGCAGATTAAACTTCTCATCATCAGCAGGCATTGTATAAGAGCGTTCAAAAAGGGCTCTTATTTCAGGGCGCACCGGCATTCCGGAATGAATGCAACGCTCATTTCTGGGGGCGTATTTAGTGTTTGGAAAACTGGTTGCAACCGCAGAAGCGTATTTGGCCAAAAAGCGGTTGGTGCGGCTCATGACAGAGTTTTGTTCGTGGATTATTAATGGTACCCCTAACAAGAGAGCGGCCACCGAGCAAGGAAATGAAGCATAGCCTCCAAAACCGACAACACAGCGTGGGTGATTGCGAATAATAATTACCATAGATTGCAAAATGCCAAAGATGGTTTTACACAAACTTTTTATTTTGAACCATTTGCTTTTTCCGACCAGAGCACCACTCCATACTTGATAGTTTTTAATCTCACCAAGTTTTCCGCGATAATTGTGCAGGCCTCTTTTATCAGTGACCAGCACCAATTTATATCTGCGTTTGGATAATTCTTGAGCCAAAGCATCGGCAGGGTAAACGTGGCCTCCGGTTCCACCGGCGGTCAAAATTATCAAAGGTGTTTTTTTATCAGTTGTCATCTTTATCCTCCGCGTGAACATTTTTGCGAGTAATAGCAAGTAGCATTCCCATGCCGATAGCTGTGGCAATTATTGAAGATCCTCCATAAGAAATGAAAGGTAATGTCATACCTTTGGTTGGAATTAAGTGTAAGGTAGAGGACATATTTATGATTGACTGCAATCCGAATGATGCCGACAGGCCGGCAGCAGATAAAATTATAAACATATTATTTTCTTTGCATGAAATTAAAAGGGAGCGAATTACAATGGTGGCATATAGAACAACAATAATTAAACACAAAAAAACACCATATTCTTCAGCGGCAACGGCATAGATAAAGTCGGTGTGAGCATCAGGAATATGCGAACGGACAATTCCTTCGCCAGGGCCGCGTCCGAATAAGTTGCCGCTTTGAAAAGCTTCGATAGATTTTTTTACCTGAAAACTCAGTTCTCCGCCGGAAGCAAAAAATTGATGAAAACGGGTTTGAAAGTGCGGAAGCAAGAAATAAGCACCAACCAATCCGAAAATACCTATTCCACCCAGAGCAAAAACCCATATCATAGGCAGTCCGCTTAAATAAAATTGAAATCCCCAAACCAAACTGACTACAATTGTCATACCTACATCAGGTTGGCAGACTATTAATCCGGCAGTTATGATAAATAATCCAAGTGATAGCCAATTTCCGGGAAACTCGGTATGCCGATGGTGTCCGTCAAACAGCCAAGCCGCAGTGATAATAAAAAACGGTTTGACAAATTCTGACGGCTGCAAAGAAAATCCAAAAAGCGAAATCCAGCGAGATGCTCCTTTGTTTGCTTCGCCGGTGATGAAAGTCATGCATACCAATGCAATTGCGATAACGTATCCCAAAAGAGAAAGGCGGCGTATAACTTTTAGACGTTGCATTGAGAGAAAAATCATTACAGCAAAAGCTATAGGGGCAAAAAACAAATGGCGTTTTATAAAATGATAACTTCCAAATCCAATGCGGGTTGCCACAGCCGGACTGGCGGAAAAAGTTAAAAATATACCAATCAACATAAGTGCGCATATGCAAATTATCAGTGTTTTATCAACTGTCCACCACCAGTTTGCCAATCGGCTATGATTTCCATGCGCAGATAGCATTGTTATTCTCCAAACCACATTCCGAATGATGGCAAAATCATTGTCAACAGACCTAGTATTGCTGCAATCCACCCAATGATTCGAAAACGAGAAACTACGGTGGTTTCTTTCCAACCGGATTGTTCAAAGTGGTGGTGAATAGGAGCCATTTTGAAAATTCTGGTTTTGGTTTTTTTGTACCAGAATACTTGTAACATTACAGAAAGAGCTTCTATTACAAATACAATACCGATAATGGCCAGCAATAATTCTTGTTTTAGCATAACGGCAATGGTTCCGAGCAGAGCGCCAAGCGCCAGAGAGCCGGTATCGCCCATAAATATCTGTGCCGGCGAGCTGTTAAACCATAAAAATCCTAAGCAGGCTCCAATGACCGCGGAACAAACAACTCCGATGCTGAACAAATCAACAGGGGTTTCATAAACTATAATTGATCCCAGAGCAATAACCATAAAAACGGTAAAAGGAGGCAGGAGCAGTCCAGATGCCAAGCCGTCCAAGCCATCGCTTAAATTGACAGCGTTAGAAGTTCCGGCAATAACAATCATTAAGAAAGGGATGTAGATGTACCATAAGTTCAGAGGCATATTGAAATATGGAATTATAGTGCTGAAGTTTATGGGTTCCGGATAGCGCAATACGGCAAAGCCAGCTATTCCGGCTGCAGCAGCGAACTGAATTAATAATTTTATTTTGGCAGTCATGGCATCAGGGGTATGACGTTTGACTTTGATATAGTCATCAAAAAATCCGGCAGTTCCAAAAACAGCAATTACACCCAGACAAATCCATGTTTCCGGTGTTGATAGGTCGGCATACAACAGAATGGTCATGCTTATTGCCGCCAAAATTAAGATGCCTCCCATTGTCGGGGTTCCCTTTTTGCTCAAATGGCTTTGCGGTCCGCATTCACGTATAGGTTGTCCGTCGTGCTGCCATGAGTGCATTAATGCAATAAAATTTTTTCCGCAAGTCAGCATTATAGTCAGAGCTGTAAAAAATGCTAAAATATTGGCGGTTATCGGATTTAAAAAACTATATAACATCGGCTTTGTTCCAATTGATTGTAATGTGGTGTAACTATAGCGGAAAATATCTAAAAATTTGATTAAAATTATGACTTGAATTGCCAATAAATCAAATTATTTAAAAATTTAATTCTGATTGTGTGAGGGCAATATGAAAAAAACAAAAAACATCTGGTGGTTAGCCGGCGGTGGAGCAATATTTGTATTATGGTTAATATATGGAGTTTATCATAAATCGACAACGGTTATACAATCTGATATGCAGGCAGAAGTTCACGTTATTCCGGCAAAAGAAAGTGAAGTTACTGTTGAGAAAAAATATATAGGTTTTGTAAAACCGGTTAATGATGTGGTTTTACATCCGTATATTAATGGTTTTATCAGCAAAGTTATGGTTGAAGGCGGACAACAAGTAAAAGCCGGAGACAAATTGATAATGATTGAACCTGCTGAATATAAAGCGGCGGTTGATGCGGCAGAAGCAGCAGTGGCTAAAGCAGAAGCAGATTATAGCTATGCACATGATTATTATGAAAGAATTCAAAAGGCCGGTTTGAAAGCGGTATCACAAACAGAAACGGATAATGCCCGAGCGCAATCTTTATCAGCATTAGCTTCGTTGAAACAGGCCAAAGCAGCTTTGACGCGGGCTAAAATAAATTTAGGATATACGGTAATTGTTGCGCCGATAGATGGGGTGATTGGCAGTGTGCCATTGACAGTTGGAGATTATGTGTCGCCGCAGAGTGAACTTTTGCGAATTGTTCAGACAAATCCGATACGAGTGGTTTTTTCAATCAGTGATAAAGATTATCTTGATGAGATAAAGCAACCGACTATGTTTGCAGGTGAAAAAATCAGAATTAAGCTTGTTGATGGCAGTATTTATAAGTGGTTTGGTAAGTTTAGGTATGCAGATAATAAAATTGACAGATCAACAAACGCGGTTGCTGTTTATGCTGATTTTGAAAATCCGCAACGTGAATTAATTGATAATGCCTATGTTACGGCGCTGGTGGAAAAACAATATCGAGGAATTGTGCTTCCAAAAGATTTAGTCAGTTTGCAACCTGATGGAAACTTTGTGTATGTTGCTGAGGGAGATATCGTCAGAAAACACCATGCGGAGATATTAAGTGAATATGGCAACAGTTATATACTTAAAAATAATTTTTCATCACGTGAGAAATTGGTTACAGACAAAATTACACTGCGTGACAGTATGCAAAAAATGACGGTAATTGAAGATGAGATTAATGAAAATAAGGATAAAAATTAATGTTCTCACGTTATTTTATTGACCGTCCGCGTTTTGCAGCGGTTATTTCAATTGTAATGGTGTTATTGGGATTGTTGGCTATTGCGGTGCTTCCGATTTCTCAATATCCGCAAATTACTCCTCCGCAGATTGTAATCAGTACCACATATCCGGGGGCAAGTGCGCAAGTTGTGGTCGATACAGTCGCAGTTCCGATTGAAAATCAAATTAACGGCGTTGAGGATATGCTGTATATGAGTTCATCTTCAAACGATGCCGGAAGTTATAAGCTGACAATTACTTTTAATATTGGAACCGATCCGGATATTGCGCAAGTAAAAGTGCAAAACCGTCTTAATCAAGTTATGTCACAGTTGCCAGCGATAGTGCAACAAGAGGGGCTTGAGGTTACAACAGAAATGTCGAATATGCTGGCACTTTTGGTCTTGCGGTCATCTCATGACACTTATACAGATTTGTATTTGAGCAATTATGCTTATGCTAATATTAAAAATCCGCTTGGCAGGGTTGCCGGAGTTGGCAATGTGCAGATTTTTGGTCCTCAATATAGTATGAGAATTTGGCTCAATTCTGAAAAAATCGCCTCACTAGGGCTTGATAGTTCGGATATTGTTAATCTTATAAATTCACAAAATGTTCAGGCCTCGATAGGCAGTATTGGTTCGGCACCGGCGGCAGAGGGGGCGAATATGGTTTTGTCGCTTGCAGCTGAAGGTTTATTAAATACGGTTGATGATTTTAAGAAGATAGTGGTTACTACTTCAGCCAACGGAGGTATTGTGCGTCTGGAAGATGTGGCAAGGATTGAACTGGGTGCGGATATTTATACAATGAATGCATCATTTAATAATGCTCCGGCTGTTATTATGTCACTTAGTCAAACACCGGGGTCTAATTCTCTTAATATAATGAATAATGTGCGAAAAGAAATTAAAAATTTATCTAAGACATTTTCTGGTGATATGGAGCTTGAGGTAGCTTATGATTCGACTCAATATGTGCGTTCTTCAATTGAGGGAATTGTAGAAACCCTAGTGATTACGTTTTTATTGGTTGTGTTGGTTACTTATGTTTTTTTACAAAAAATCCGCACAACCTTAATTCCATTGATAACAATTCCGGTATCATTAATTGCTACTTTTGCGGTGCTGTATGTGTTGGGTTATGACATTAATATACTAACGCTTTTTGCAATGATTTTAGCTATAGGATTGGTGGTTGATGATGCAATTATTGTTGTTGAACGAGTGCAATATCTTATGGCATATGAAAACATGGATACTCATTCGGCGGCAGTTAAGGCAATGGAACAAATTGGAAGTGCGATTATTGCTACAACATTTGTTCTGCTGTCAATTTTTGTTCCGGTTGGATTAATGGCCGGAATAACCGGAAAAATTTATCAACAATTTGCGGTGACCATTGCAACAGCAATAATATTTTCAGCGTTCAATGCTCTGACATTAAGTCCGTCATTATGTGCGGTTTTGCTAAAAAATGAAAACAAAGAAAAAACATATAAATTCTTCAGAATTTTTGATGATTTTATTGAATACAATAAACAAAAGTATTTGTCAGCAGTAAATTTTTTTTCATCACACTTACGGATAACCATGGTGGTCACAGCAGCAGTAATTGCCATTATATTAATTATGTTTCGAATGACGGCGACATCTTTTTTGCCAGAAGAGGATCAAGGAATTGTATTTGCAGATGTTCAGCTTGCTGATACCTCAAGCATTAATCAGACTAATGAGGAGTTGCGTAAAATTGGCGAAGAAGCGCTGAAAGTAGAGGGTGTAGAATATTTTGTGGGAGTGGCAGGATATAGTATGCTGGGGGGAGCCGGAGAGAATGTTGCGCTTGGTGTGGCTGGATTGAAACCTTGGAACCAACGCAAGTCAAAAGAAACATCTCTTTCGGCAATTACAAAAAAATTAAGTGCAAAATTTTCTAATCAGAATGGAGTGAAAATAAATTTTTTTGCTCCCCCTGCTATTCCGGGAATTGGCGAAAGCAACGGTTTGAGCTTGGAGTTTTTGGCGGTTAATCAAAATGTTTCTTCCAAAGAACTATTTGACGGATTGCAAAATTTTATTGGCGCTCTTAATAAAAATCCGGATTTATATTATGCGTTCAGTGTATATACTGCAGATGCACCGCATATTTATCTTGATATTGATCGTACCAAGCTGGAAGCTTTTAATATTCAGGTAAGCTCACTGTTTGAGGTGTTGCAAAATAATTTGGGATCGCGCTATGTTAATAATATTACTTTGAGCGGGCAGGTGAACAAGGTTATTATTCAGGCAGATTTTGACTATCGCCGCAGTATTGAAGATGTTAAGAATTTGTATGTACGTTCTCAAAACGGAGCAATGATAAAAGTAGAAAGCTTTGCAGAAGTAAAAGTAAAATTGTCACCAAAAATTATTGGGCGGTATAATCAATATTCAAATGCGTCTATTGTCGCACAAAGTGCGCCGGAGGTGGGAACCGGAAAAGCAATTGATGCAGTTATGC
>CADBMA010000138.1 GCA_902795665.1 uncultured Rhodospirillales bacterium | reverse complement strand
CCATACCAAATCGGCATTTGGTGTCCCCACCACAGTTGGCGTGAAATACACCAAGGCTGAATGTTACGCATCCACTCAAAATAGGTTTTTTCATAATTCTTGGGAATAAATTCCATTTCGCCGTTTTCAACAACGCGCATTGCCTCGACAGCAAGTTTGGGCGCGTCAACAAACCATTGGTCGGTCATCAGTGGCTCTATCACAACATTAGAGCGCTCGCCATAAGGAATAACCATCGGGTGGTCTTCTATCTTTTCCATAAGCCCCAAGTTGTCCAGAGTTTCAATAGTCTTTTTGCGTGCAGATTGTGTATCCATCCCCGCAAAAGGAGTATTTTCGTTCAAGGTAGCGTCAGGATTTAGGATATTTACTAACGGCAAATTATGACGTTTGCCGACTTCAAAATCGTTAAAATCGTGTGCAGGGGTAATTTTTACCGCGCCGGTTCCTTTGGTCGGGTCAGCATGGTCGTCGGCTATGATAGGAATGGACTTATTGATAATCGGAATAATGCACTCTTTGCCGATAAGATGTTTCAGCTTTTCATTATCTTTTGAGATGGCAACTGCGGTATCACCAAACATAGTTTCTGGTCTGGTGGTGGCGATATGGACAAACTCGCCCTCCTCTCCTTTTATCGGATATTTATAATAATACATTTTGCCGACGGTTTCTTTTTGGATAACTTCCAAATCGGAAACAGCAGTCATAAATTTTGAATCCCAATTTACGAGTTTTTTGGCTTTGTAAATCAAGCCGTCTTTATAAAGGCGAACAAAAATTTTGCGGACAGCACGAGAAAGTCCTTCGTCCATGGTAAAACGCGCGCGCGACCAGTCGCAGGAAGCCCCCAAACGACGAAGTTGGTTGCAGATTGTGCCGCCGGATTTCTCTTTCCACTGCCAAACGGTTTCTATAAACTTTTCACGTCCCAGATCGTGGCGGGTAATGCCTTGTTCTGCAAGGTTGCGTTCAACAACCATTTGTGTTGCAATGCCGGCATGATCCATACCAGGCTGCCAAAGAACATTTTTTCCCTGCATACGATTGTAGCGTATCAAAATATCTTGTAGGGTATTGTCCAATGCGTGCCCCATGTGTAAAACACCGGTAACATTAGGTGGCGGAATTACTACAGCAAAGGCCTCTTTGTTTTTGTTCATATTGGGTTTGAATGCGCCTTTTTCTTCCCAGTTTGCATAAATTTTTTCTTCAAAATTTTTCGGGTCATAAGTTTTTTCTAACATAAATCTTTCCTGTTTTTTATAAAATTTTCAAACACTCCGCTTTTGTTGGTAAGCGGAACTCAAAAAAACGGGAGGCCGAGGCTAATCTTTTAGCATATTCCGGCCTTTGCCATCACTCGCTTAATCTCTTTTTCTACCAGTTTGGGAAGATGTTGATCCAACCATTGCGCCAGAACAGGAACAACCTCGTTTACAACTGCAGCTTCAGCCACACGACGAACCGTATTATCAACTGAAGGCTGGCGTTGTCCAAATAATGTAGCAAATTGTTTGACAATATCATCATAATCTGACTGCAAAACATTCTCAGCGCTACCAATCTGCGAAATAACGGTTTGTGTCTGAGCTTTCGGATAAGACATTTTATCTTGAATTACGACTGTCTTAGGCTGGGATAAATCTGCGTCCTGCTCCTCCATCATCTGTTTAATATGTCCACATATACTTGCAACCTCTTGTTCCTTATCATCGACATCTAGAGAAATATTTTCATCCTTGTTTATAGGAGATAAAAATGGTGCAACTGTTGGAATATCCTGCTGCAAATTTGATTGACGAGGAGACGCATTTTCACGCAGTATGTCGCGTATTGAGGCTAATATTTCATCCATTGATAGTTCTGCTTGATCTTGAAATTCCATGATTAATCCTTGTCAATTGAGGTTGATAACCATTTATTGCGAGTATCTTTATAATGACTTTTGGCGTTGTACAAATCAACATCAAGCTTTAGATTTTTGGCCGTTAATTTGCCCATTGCCTGCATGACTTTCATTGCGGAAAGATAGTACTCTCGGCGCGCTTTCACAACTTCAACTTGTGAATTCAGCAAAGTTTGATATGCGTCCAAAACATCCAAAACTGTCCGATTGCCTAAAGCTTCTTCTTTTTTAACACCTTCAAGTGCAATTTGATTTGCTGTAACTCTATCTTCAAGAGCCTTGATCTGGGCATCATAAGCAACCATCGATTCCCAAGAACTGGTAACTGAAGATACGGCAGAACGCTGAGCACTCATAACTTGTTCTTGAGCTTGCCATTTGGCGTATTTGCTTTGACGGATACGAGCTCGGTTTTCGCCGGCATCATATAAAGGAATGGTGGCATT
>CADBMA010000137.1 GCA_902795665.1 uncultured Rhodospirillales bacterium | reverse complement strand
TATCTAATACCAATTGAAAATTCATCAATTGCATCAACATAAGATTTTTGAGTATATACATGGTGATACATACCGCGAACAGACCAGTTCTCATCAATATTATATTGAGCACCGGCATTCAAGCGATAACCTGTAGAATGATCTTTTGTTGTGCCATCAAATGTATTTCTTACTTTGAAAGTATATTCACCAACACCGGCACCGGCAATCAGTTCAACTTTGCCTTCGCAGCCCAATGGCAAGTAACCAAGAGCATCAACACCATAAGCGGTGAAGCGGCTGTGATTCAAACCGGCAACGGCATCACGATTCTTTTCGGCATTAGAAATTTGATAAAAAGCTTCCATACCAAAATTACGAACAACTTTAGTTCCTGCGATCAATGAAAGAGATTGGTAATCATCTTCAACGCTATCTTCAATGTCATAAGCCCAATCCAAAGAAGAATAATTACCATCCAAACCTACATAAGGTTTAAGCTCTGCATTAGCATTGCTTGCCAAAAACGCAGCAACACCAGCCAACAATAAAGTCTTTTTCATATTTATTTTGTCCTTTTATAAAAGTTTGTTTAATTAAACATGTCATTAATTACATATCACGAATACATAAAATATTTTTTTGCATGGTTTGTCAAGTAATTTAATTGCATCATATTTTCTACTTTTGATAGAATATAATTTTTATACACAATCTCAGCTAGTTGAACAATAACTTTTTTTACAATTAAGAAAAATGGCGTTTTTTAAACTTTTTTGCACATTTTTGTATCATTTTTTTGCAAAAAGTGCATTTTTTGCATATTTTTGTTGTTTTATAAAACACAATAGGATACAAACAAGATAGTTTAGTGTTAAATTAATAAGGAAAAAAATTCATGTCAAATCCTATGGATGTTAAACTTGTCAACAAATTGGCTGAAATTCTTGATAAAAACGGATTATCCGAGCTTGAATATGAAACGGAAAGCTGCCGCATCTCATTGATAAAATCACGCACACAAATAGCTGATGGCATACCGGCTGTTTCAGCTCCATCTCCTGTTCAGCAGCCTTTAGCCGCCGCACCGGCTCCTGCAGCTACCACTCATTCTTCCAACGATATTGATGTTGCTGCAATTCCCGGATGTGTAAAATCTCCAATGGTTGGCGTAGTTTATCTATCCAGTGAACCAAACGCAGCAAACTATGTCAAAATTGGTGACATTGTCAGCGAAGGTGATACCGTATGCCTGATTGAAGCAATGAAAACCTTTAACCCAATCAAAGCGCACCAAGGCGGAAAAGTTACCAAAATTTTAGTAGAAAGCGGAGATCCTGTAGAATATGGCGAACCGCTTGTGGTTATTGAGTAATAGATACAGGACATTAAAATGTTTGAAAAAGTATTAATTGCTAATCGCGGCGAAATTGCTTTACGTATCCATCGTGCCTGCCGCGAGATGGGAATACGCACCGTAGCGGTTCACTCCGAAGCCGACGCCAAAGCCATGCACGTGCGTTTGGCTGATGAGGCTGTATGCATTGGGCCTTCCCGCTCAACAGACTCATATTTAAATAAGTCGGCAATCATATCCGCAGCCCTAATTACAGGAGCCGACGCCATTCACCCCGGATTTGGTTTTTTATCAGAAAACGCCGACTTTGCCGAAATGGTAGAATCACACGGCATTACTTTTATTGGCCCATCGGCAGAACAAATGCGCAAAATGGGGGACAAAATCACCGCACGGCAAGCTGCTGTAGAAGCCGGAATTCCCGTAACCCCAGGCTCTCCTTCGCTTGACACTGTCGAAGACGCCAAAAAATGGGCCGCCAAAATTGGCTACCCCGTCATTATAAAAGCCAAAGACGGCGGCGGCGGAAAAGGTATGAAAGTTGCCTTCAGCGATGAAGACATACACGAAGCTTATACCATGGCCAGAGCCGAAGCTAAAGCCGCTTTTCCAAGTGACGTTGTCTATATGGAAAAATATTTGCAAAAGCCGCGTCATATCGAAATTCAGATCTTAGCCGACAAATTTGGAAATGTCGTACACCTTGGCGAACGAGATTGCTCAATTCAACGCAATAATCAAAAGGTTATTGAAGAAAGCCCTTCTCCAGCCCTTAACCAAGAACAACGTGAAGAAATTGGCGAAATTGTCCGCAAAGCTATTGCCAAAATCGGATATCAAAACGCCGGTACACTGGAGTTTTTATTTGAAGATGGCAAATTTTATTTTTTGGAAATGAATACCCGTTTGCAGGTAGAACACCCTATAACTGAAGCCGTAAGCGGAATTGACATTGTACGCGAACAAATACGCATTGCCAGCGGAGCGGCTCTGGGATACAAGCAACAAGATATACATTTTAATGGTCACGCTATTGAATGTCGTATCAATGCCGAAAACCCCGAAACCTTTGCCCCCTGCCCTGGAAAAATCACCGAATGGCACGCCCCCGGCGGACTTGGTGTCCGCGTTGATTCGGAAATTTATTCAGGTTACACAATTCCTCCGTTTTATGACAGCATGATTGCAAAGCTGATTGTTCACGGACAAACTCGAAATTCGGCACTGATGCGTATGCGCCGTGCTCTGGAAGAGTTTGTAATTGACGGTGTTTCAACAACCATTCCTCTGCAACAAGACATCATTTCACAAACCGAATTTATTGATGGAATTTACAATATCCATTGGTTGGAAGATTATATGCGAAAACGCAATATGGATAAGTAACCTAAAAGCCGCTCTCTTTTGAGCGGCTTTTCTATCAAAAACGCATATTATCCACTTATATCCACACAATGATACCAACTAAAAATATAGTTCAACTCTCTAACTACCTACAACGTAACATTTTGCAATTTTTTTTGTTTTTACTTTAAGCACTCTACTGCTATTCTGGCAACATTGTTATTTGTAATTTTAAATAAAGGATATTTGATTATGACCAAAATACACCCTACTGCTATTATTGAAAATGGCGCCCAAATTGCCGAAACTGCTGAAATCGGACCTTTTTGCATTGTCAGTTCTAAAGCTAAAATTGGCGAAGGTGTTCGCTTGTTGTCCAATGTAACAATTATGGGAGATACCACTATCGGAGAAGGAACTGTTGTTTTTCCGGGAGCTGTATTGGGTGGGGGCCCGCAAGATCATGGCAATGAATTTCAAGAAGACGCAAAATTGGTTATCGGCAAGCGCAATGTAATTCGTGAAAACGTAACCATGCAATGCGGCACCCCAAAGGGTCAAAATCCTATACGCGGGGAAGAACCTGAGAAATTAATTACACGCGTCGGTGATGATGGAATGTTTATGGTCAATTCACACGTTGCTCACGACTGCGTTGTCGGCAATAATGTCATTATGACAAACAACGCCGTTATCGGTGGTCATACTCGTGTCGGTGACGGTGCCATCTTGGGCGGAAACTGCGCCGTCCATCAGTTCTGCCGCATCGGACGTAAGGCCATGATTGGAGGTTTGACCGGCATTGCTCGCGACGTTATACCGTTCGGCATGGTTACCGGCGATCGCGGTAAATTACGAGGTCTTAATCTGGTGGGATTGCGTCGCAGCGGTATGGACGAAGCTACCATCAAAACCATTACCCGTGCTTATATGTATATTTTCAAATCAAAAGAAGATAACTTTGAAATCCGCGTCGGCAAGGCTCGTGAAAAATACAAAGACAATCCGTTAATTATGGAAATGATTGAGTTTATTGATGACGCACTCATCGGCCGCCGCAATGTTTTAACTGCAGAATAGGTATTTTTATGGAAAATTCGCAGAAAAAACTGGGCATCATCGCCGGAGGAGGCACGCTCCCCCGCCGTTTGATTAGCTATTGTCAGGAAAATCAGCGTCCTTTCTTTGTTTTGGCAGTTGAGGGCAACGCTGAGACAGATTTGGTTAATGAAAATATACCGCATATTTGGCTGCGACTTGGTCAGGCCGGAACCGGTTTTAAGCGAATGGCTAAAGAAAATGTTGAAGAAGTCGTTATGATTGGCACAATTCGCCGCCCATCATTCAAAGATATTATACCTGACCTTCGCACAACAGCTTTTCTGGCCAAAGTCAGCACCAAGGCTCTTGGAGATGATGGATTGCTGCGCGCCATCATCAAAGAAATTGAAAATGAAAAAATGCGCGTCGTCGGCATTCAGGAAGTTATGAAAGATTTATTAGCCAAATCAGGCTGCCTGACCAAAAAGAAACCATCAAAAACTGATCTGATAGACATTAAAAGAGGCGCTCAAGTTGCATTTGAACTCGGACGCATGGATGTAGGACAATCAGTTGTCGCGCAAGAAGGTCTGGTTTTGGGTGTTGAGGGAATTGAAGGAACTGACGAACTTATTAAGCGCTGCGGTGGATACAAACGCAAAGGCAGTGGCGGAGTGTTGGTTAAATTGCGCAAACCTCAGCAAGATATGCGTATTGACCTGCCAACCATAGGCTCTCGCACATTGGAAAACGCCAAAAACAGCGGACTTAATGGTCTGGCAGTGCATTCCGGCAACACGCTGATTGTCGATGAAGAAGAAGTTATAAAAACCGCCGACAAACTTGGAATGTTTATTGTCGGCATTGAACCCGGAGATTATCTTGAGTAATTCGCTAAAAATTTATCTAATTGCCGGTGAACCTTCCGGTGATGCTTTAGGAGCCAGATTAATGCGCGCCATGAAAGCAAAAATGAAAGATAATGTTGAATTTTTCGGCATTGGCGGTGAAAACATGGAAGCAGAAGGTCTGCACTCACTTTTTGATATCTCCGATCTTGCCGTTATGGGCTTGGCAGAAGTTATTCCCAGCATTCCCAAAGTC
>CADBMA010000136.1 GCA_902795665.1 uncultured Rhodospirillales bacterium | reverse complement strand
GATAAAATTCTTGAAATGAAAGTTCTGTCTGACATCCAAAAATAATCCAAAAAACGAAAAAATCCCGGCTTAAATGTCGGGATTTTTTGTGCTAAACACTCTAAAGAGTGATGCGTTGACATTTCGACCATGTGTCGAAGATCATGATGTCGCGCGTTCTCTCGTTTAGGCCATGCAGCTCTACATACCTTGCTTTAAACTCATTCACGTTTGAGTTTTTCATGAACATAATCTCGACTTCAGAGGAAAATTTCCGGTTTTCGATGTAACTGGAAAGATTCTTCCGAACCTCTACATTCCGCTCATTCGTTGGGACACTGAGGTTGTAATCATCGATAATCTGCTTTTGCAACTTCGGATCGAGTTTGTGGTGTTTTACCATCAATTCAAACCAAGACGTATGCTTTGAGTTGTACAGCATCTGCTGGGCATCAGGCAACAGTTTCAATGTCGATATTGACAGGTACTCTGTCATAATCTGATTTGCAATGGAAAATTCAAGATCTTCCATTACCCAGCGCAGTTCCGAAACGTCCAGAGCAGGGTATATATACCCGCGGCGGTAAGCATTTTTGATGTAGTATTTTACGTACATCAGCATCAATTCTGGAGAGTCGATTTCAATTATCATACTCTCAAAATCTTTTTGCAGTCCCATCCACCCTGACGAAAAAACAGAAACATGACCGGCCAGATCACGAAATGCAGTAGCAATTGCATCTTTGGGCAAAGACAGCAACTCGCGCAACATATCGGGGGTAACTTTCCCTTCGCGCGCTGCAGTAAAAAAATTGTTCGCTTCCATAGTAATTTTTTTTGGTTAATAATAAATTTTGGCGCGAATATATATCTTTTTGATTTTTTTGTCAAGTATTGAGGCATTTGTGAGTGTATGCAATAAAATGACGATTTATCAACAAGATGCTTATTGGTATTATAATACCTTTTATTAATTATATGATTTTTAATGCATTTTTTATGTTGACAATCAAAAAACTTAATGTATATTACCCGAGAATTTAACCCTTATAAAAAAGAGGAAGAAAAATGAATACTTACGCTACAAAACCATCGGATATTGAAAGAAAATGGTACGTAGTTGACGCTCAGGGCGTTGTATTGGGTCGTCTGGCTGCTGAAGTTGCCAAAATTTTGCGCGGCAAACACAAGCCTAGTTTTGTACCCAATCTTGACTGCGGCGACTATGTTATTGTTATCAATGCTGATAAAATTAAATTAACCGGCAAAAAGTTGCACGACAAAGTTTATTACAGACACACCGGATGGGTTGGTGGTATCAAAGAAACCACCCCTGCCAAGATTTTGGCTGGCAAATTCCCCGGCCGCGTTGTTGAAAAGGCTGTTGAAAGAATGATTTCTCGCAATCCTTTGGGACGTCAGCAAATGACCAAACTTAAAGTTTATGCTGGTGAAAATCATCCTCATGCCGCACAAAATCCGGAAATTTTGGATATTGCAGCTAAAAACCCGAAAAATAAGAGGAGTGCTCTGTAATGGCTAAAGTTGAATCATTAAAGGATATTAAAGCAAGCGTTGCTGCTGAAAAAACTGAAACCCGCAAACCCAACCGCGATAAATTCGGACGTTCTTATGCCACCGGCAAAAGAAAAGATGCGGTTGCTCGTGTATGGCTTAAACCCGGAAAAGGCAATATCACCGTCAACACTAAGGATATTGACGAATATTTTGCTCGTCCGGTTTTGAAAATGGTTATCAATCAGCCGTTTGAAGTTACCAACCGCGTAAATGAGTTTGATGTTATCTGCACCGTTAGCGGCGGCGGATTGTCTGGTCAGGCCGGTGCTATCAAACACGGCATTTCTAAAGCTCTGAATGAATATGAGCCTGAATTGCGTGCTGTGTTGAAGAAAGCTGGTTTCTTGACACGTGATGACCGCGTTGTTGAACGTAAAAAATACGGTCTTGCTAAAGCCCGTCGTTCTTACCAATTCAGCAAACGTTAATCCTTACGAAAAGAAAATCGTTTTATATCAATGGGTTGTGGATTTTCACAGCCCATTTTTCATGTTCATATTTTTTTATAGACTCTAAATCTAAAAAGGTTTATGATACACGATGTTTATAACCAATCATGGAGATATAAAATGAAAAAAACACTTTTAACACTAG